>NZ_JBALQK010000174.1:16311-16735 GCF_036965845.1 Bacillus sp. JJ1127
ATTGATGTATATATAGTTAAACCCAACTTACTTTTCTCTACAATTTAAGATAGAAAACTTATTGTCCATTAACACAAAATAAATAGATATCGTTGTACACTCTCTACCGTAACTTTTACTAGAGTTCATACATATAATATTTATATATTACACTGGGGGTGATAATATCATGAGTAAAGATGATGACTACCGTAAAAACTCTTCTAGCAATAAAGATGTCCGTAATTCATCTTCCCAATCGCAAAAAGACTTATACCAACAAGGCTATGTAAAGAAAAAAGGATGTAATTGTAATAAAAATAAATAGACCATATTTTCATTTGAAAATTCCAGAAAAACTTTCTATAATTAACCTATTATTTCAGATTAATAGTCTATTTGCATTTTTTATTAAGATTTAAATCGATAAAGTAAAACTTTAATC
>NZ_JBALQK010000175.1:0-22152 GCF_036965845.1 Bacillus sp. JJ1127
TTTTTGCGACTTTTGGTACAAAGTATACATCTGTTTCTAATGCCGGTTTCTTAATGAGTCTTACAGTTATCTTTATTCCAGCATTATCATCTATATTTTTAAAGCAAAGGCCTGAGAAAAAAGTTATATTGGGAATCGTTTTAACTATAGTAGGAATAGGGCTATTAACATTAAATAGCCAATTAAAGATAGGTTATGGTGATATATTATGTATTTTATGTGCTTTATTTTATGCAGTTCATATCATCGTTACAGGAACAATGACTAAGCATGTTGATTCAATTACTCTTGGAGTTTTACAGCTTGGTTTTGTTGGCATATTTAGTACAGTTTTCTCAATGTGTATGGAAACACCAAAACTTCCTAACACTTTTGAATCATGGTTTTCAATCTTAGTATTAAGTATATTTTGTACGGCAATAGCTTTCATTGTTCAAATCATTGCGCAGCAATATACTAGTCCTACACATACAGGTCTTATTTTTTCATTAGAGCCTGTTTTTTCAGCAGGTTTTGCTTTCCTTTTCACAGGTGAAATGCTCACATTTAAGGGTTACGTAGGTGCAACACTTCTATTATTAAGTGTATTAATTGTGGAACTCGATTTTAAGAGTTTGTTGAAACTAAATTATAAGAAAAATATAGAATAAATGAACCCCCCCTAACATATGTAACTAGCATGTTAGGGGGGGGTTAAAATAGAGTTCTCACTTAGAAATCCAAAGTTGTATTATTAGGAAGCAACTTCCCCAGCTTTTACCTCATCTTGATTATACGTATCATGATCTAATTCACCAAGCCATTTACTAGAAATAAGACCTGCTGTCATGGAGCCACTTACGTTTAGAGCTGTTCGCCCCATATCAATTAATGGCTCAACAGAGATAAGAAGAGCGACAATACCGATTGGTAAGTTCATTGTAGAAAGTACGATTAATGCTGCAAATGTTGCACCGCCACCAACGCCGGCAACTCCGAATGAACTAATAGCGACAACAGCGATTAAAGTTAACATAAATTGTGGTTGTAATGGATCAATTCCTACAGTTGGAGCGACCATCATTGCAAGCATAGCTGGATAAATACCTGCGCAACCATTTTGACCGATAGATACCCCGAAGGAAGCGGCAAAGTTTGCGATTCCTTCTGAAACACCGAGTTTTTCTTTTTGTGCTTCAATATTTAGTGGCATTGTACCTGCACTAGAACGAGAAGTGAAGGCGAATGTTAATACTGGGAATACCTTTTTCAAATATTGAATTGGATTTAAACCAGATAGAGCAATTAATAATAAGTGAATAACAAACATCACGATAAGTGCTACGTAAGAGGCTAGAACAAAGTTACCAAGTTTCAAAATGGAATTTACATCACTGCCAGCGACTGTTTTTGTCATAAGAGCTAATACGCCGTATGGAGTAAGACGTAAAATTAAAGTTACCATACGCATTACAATCGCGTATACAGCATCGAGCATCTTTTTAAATAACTCTGCTTGCTCTGGATACTTTCGTTTCACACCGATAAAGGCGATCCCGATGAAAGCAGCAAAGATTACGACAGAAATTGTTGATGTTGGGCGTGCACCTGTTAAATCAAGAAACGGATTTGTAGGTAATAGTTCTAATAATTTTTGTGGAACTGGTGTTTTTTCAATAGAAGTAAATTTCTCTTCCACTAATTTTAAACGAGCAGATTCTGCATCACCCTGTTGTAAGCCAGTTGCTTGAACGTCAAATCCTGCGCTTGCTGCGATACCAACAGCTGCAGCAATTCCAGTTGTAAGAATTAAAATTCCGATAATAAGTCCGCTAATTTTACCAAGGTTTTTTGTTAATTTTAATTTTGTAAACGCTGAGATAATAGAAACTAAAATCAGTGGCATAACAATCATTTGTAGCAATTTCACATAACCACTACCGATTAAGTTAAACCAGTTATTTGATTCAATGATGACTTTAGAAGTAGGATCATAGATAAATTGTAAGATAAGACCAAATGTAATTCCAGCTCCTAAAGCAGTAAATACACGTTTATTAAAAGATACATGCTTCCGTTGCATATAGTACAATACGCCGGCTAATATGAGCATGACCGCAACGTTAATACCGATTAGCAGTACATTCATGTTAATTCCCCCTAATTCCAATATGTTATATAAAATATATTTCAAGAAAACCTATAAGTCAACTAGGAAATTAAGAAAAATAAAAAAAGGATGGCAAATTGCCATCCTTTTAATGCCCGACGCCAGGGATAAGTAAAAATGTTGTATAGTATGTAAATCCGATGAAGAAAACAGTTAAATATGCCCCAAACACGTATATATACATACGCTCTGTTAATTTTAAATAACTTAAAAGTACGAAGAATCCTGTTTGTCCTAAAAATAATAGTGCAGTTGTGTACATATCTCCTAAGTAAAACATAACCGAGAAAATTCCAGTCCAAAAGCCGAGAACGCGAAACATGCGCTCCATGCAATTCCCCTCCTTTTCTAAAAAAGTAAATCTCTCTTCATTATAGTTTATTTTTCTAACTATTGTAAATATTCTATAAAAAGAAAAGAAGCCAAATGAAATTGACTTCTTTTTGATACATTTTCATGTAAGAGCAGTTATAGCTGAATTTTATAGTTGCATGATTTACAGCCATCTAATAAGTTATCGCTTCGCGTTAATTCCATGTTAGGGAATAGGATTTCAAAAATCCCTCTCATCATATCGCCGTGCATATTACAAACTTCATCTGCATGATGAACAGCAACTTCTCTAAATGGGCAGTTATACACGTCATAGAAAATTTTTGTGCCATCCGTACTCAATTCAAATGAAGGAGATAGGCCAGCTGTCGATAATGCCTCTTTGGCAATTTGTACTTTTTGTTCTAGTGTTAATGAAGCCTCAGTAACATTTAAACGCTGCATATGTTGTTCCATTAATTCTTTCCCAAATTGCTTGCCTGTTTCATATAATGCTTTTTCACCAGCTGCACCGAGGCTAAGGAGTGAATTAAAAGCAATTTTTGCTAACAATTGATAGTCGCGAAATGGGAATTGCAGCTGAATTAAGTCTTCAGATAATACATATAATCTGCTTGGTCTGCCGCCTTTTCCTGTTTTCTTCGTTTCTGATTTTAACATATTGACATCTTCTAGTTTTGATAAGTGTAAGCGTGCTACGTTTGGATGAATATTAAATTCATCAGCAATTTCTTGTACAGTTACGTAATTATGTTTTTGAGAAATATATTTATAAATGTAATAACGAGTTGGATCAGATAATACACCTGTAATTTTTAAAGCTTGTTCCATGATGATCTCCACCTTTATCACTTTATCCAAGATATTAACATTATAATACAGATAAAGTTATCTATAGTTAATTTTAGTCAATAATTCAGAAATTGTTCATATTTTCACAAATGTATTTTGCCCTTTTTTCGTGGAAAAAATCATAAAGTCACCATTTTTCTTTTATATTTTCTCATGATATATACATAGTGAGGAGGGAAGAAGAATGAACGGTGTTGAACATTTTGCGAATATGATTATGAAAGAAGCGTGCGCAGCGCAAGCATCAGATTTACATATCGTGCCGCGCCAAGAAGATGTAGTTATCCAATTACGTATTGGAAAGGATTTAATTACGAAACATTGTATTGAAAAAGAATTTGGAGAAAGGCTTGTTTCACATTTTAAATTTTTAGCATCTATGGATATAGGGGAAAGGCGTAAGCCACAAAACGGTTCATTATACTTACAGATTGATGGCCAAGAGGTGCACTTGCGGCTTTCTACACTTCCTACTGTATATCTAGAAAGTCTCGTCATTCGTTTACATCTACAAGCATCTATCCAACCGCTTTCTCATCTCTCTTTATTTCCAAGTTCAGCAAAAAAATTACTCTCTTTTTTACATCATTCTCATGGATTACTGGTTTTCACTGGACCGACTGGATCAGGAAAGACAACAACGATGTATGCTCTTTTAGAAGTGGCTAAAAAAGGACAAACGCGCCGAATTGTTACACTTGAGGACCCGGTTGAGAAAAGAAAGGATGGTCTGTTACAAATTCAAATTAATGAAAAGGCAGGTATCACATATACAACAGGTTTAAAAGCGATTTTACGACATGACCCCGATATTATTTTAGTTGGTGAAATTCGTGACGAAGAGACGGCAAAAGTAGCGGTGCGTGCAAGTTTGACGGGGCATTTAGTGATGACAACACTGCATACGAATGATGCAAAAGGGGCTGTATTACGTTTTATGGATTATGGGATTACAAGGCAAGAAATTGAGCAGTCACTATTAGCTGTAGCAGCTCAGCGGCTTGTTGAGCTGAAATGTCCATTTTGTAAAGGGAAGTGCTCGCCTTTATGTAAAGCAATGCGTCAAGTACGGCAAGCAAGCATTTATGAGCTATTATATGGACATGAATTGAAACAAGCTATTCGCGAGGCGAATGGAGAACAGGTAACCTATCGTTATGAAACATTACAATCGTCAGTGAAAAAAGGCTATGCTTTAGGTTTTTTAGAAGAGGACGTTCATGTTTGAGAGAAAAGGATGGCGATTACATGAACAAGTTTTACTATTAAAAAGACTTGGAGAACTATTAGAAAAAGGATATTCGCTTTTACAAGCGTTGGAATTTTTGCAATTTCAATTATCACCTCAAAAGCGGTTGCAACTACAACATATTACGGAAGAATTAAAAAATGGAAAGAGTTTACATGATGCTTTTCATCAACTCATGTTTCATCCGGATATACTAAGCTATTTGTTTTATGCGCAGCGGCACGGTGATATTTCGTTTGCGTTGCAGCAAGGGAGTGTACTTCTTCATCGGAAGGATAAGTATCAAAAGGATATGATGAAAGTGCTCCGTTATCCGATTTTTTTATCTCTTTTTTTAATAGGGATTCTTGCAGTATTTAACCTTGTTTTACTTCCACAGTTTGAAATGTTATATAGCTCTTTACAGGCGTCCTCAGCTTCTTTTACGGATCAGATTATGTCTTTTATTCAAATGCTTCCGTATATCATTAGCGGATTTTTTCTCGTTATTATATGTGGAGCCTGTATATACGTATTTTATCTACGAAAACTTCCTCCCGTTCAAAGAGTAAATATTATAATTCGTATTCCTCTTGTCAAAACATTTCTCATCTTAAACAATTCTCATTATTTTTCTGTTCAATTGAGCGGATTACTACAAGGCGGATTGTCGGTACTTGAAGCCTTGAAGTTAATGGTTGAACAAAAACATCATCTGTTTTTTCAGCATGAAGCAGCTCGAATTGAAGAACGATTAATTGCAGGAGAACAATTAGATTTCATTATTATGAAGAGCGGTTACTATGAAAGCGAACTGTCTTATGTAATCGCTCATGGACAAATAAACGGAAGTTTAGCGACAGAACTTGGAGATTATAGTGAATTGATAATTGAAAAGATGGAGGGGAAAATTAACCGTATTTTGGTCATCATTCAACCGTTGTTATTTACATGTATTGGTATAATCGTTGTCCTTATGTATTTAGCGATGATTATGCCGATGTTTCAAATGATGAATTCTATTTAGGAGGCATTTGCATGAAGAATGAAAAAGGATTCACTCTTTTAGAAATGTTATTGGTCATGGTTGTTATCTCGGTGTTGCTGCTATTAATTATTCCGAACGTTATTAAGCAGCGTTCTGCTGTACAAGGAAAAGGGTGTGATGCGTACGTGAAATCTGTAGAAGCACAAGTACAAGCTTATCAATTACAAAACAATAAAATACCAACAGTAGATGATCTGGTGAAAGAAAAATATATTACCTCTGCAACATGTCCAAAAGGTGAACCGATTAATATTTCAAGTGATGATGGTGCGGTATCCGTTGGTAAATCGTGAAACAACATGGGTTTACATTATTAGAAATGCTTCTCGTTTTATTTATCATTTCTTTATTAAGTGTGATCACATACTTTAATGTTGCGCCGCTATACGAAAAGCAAAAGGTGGAGCAATTTCTAAAGCAATTTTCACAAGATATTTTGTATATGCAGCAGTTAGCGATAAGTCGCCAGAGTCATTATACATTACGATGGTTCAAGGAAAGACATTTGTATAGCATTGGAGAGTCTGGAGCAGAAAAACTCCTCCTCATTCGGGAGTACGACAGTGATATAAAGATTGATTTAAACACTTTTCCGAATCCAATGACTTATAACGCCAGAGGAAATATAAATCAAGGCGGTACAATTTTACTTTCTTATCGTACGCATACTTATGAAATTGTATTTCAACTTGGTAGAGGGAGATTTACGTATCGTGAAGTGCCAAAAAGGATTGGTCATGCTCGAAATGCTCGTAGCGTTAAGTTTGTTAATGATGGCAGTGTCACTGTTGCTTCCGCAAACATTACTCGTTATGCAAGAAAGAAAAAATATACAACTCCGTTATAAAGCGCAATTATTGCTGAAGAAGGAATCAGCATTATATATGTATCAAAATGAGCAGATGCGTTCAAAGGAAGAGAAGGTAGATAGCACCGTGTATTACACGTATTGGAAAGGAGAAGAAGTTTGTACAACTTGGAGGGATGTCAAACAAAGAAGGATGGAGCAATGTCGTCATGCAAAAAAATAAAAAGCGAGAAGCAGGATTTACATTATTAGAGATGATTTTATGTTTATTGTTCCTCTCTCTTTACTTTCTTCTGGTGCCACGTCTGCATAGTTTATTTATTGAGAAGCCGTATTCGAAGGAATTGAATTACTGGGAATGGGATGTGTTCATGGAACAAGTACAATTAGAATTTCGTGAAGTTCAACGAGGGAAAGTTGTATTACTGGAGAATGAAGTAAATGTTCTGCTGTTTCAACTAGGGAATGGTGATGTCGTAACGTATGAAGGATTAGATCATAATGTCGTGAGAAAAGTAAATAAGTTAGGAAGGGAAATTGCATTACAAAAGGTAAGTTCAATTTCTTATGAATTGACGCCTTATACGTTATCCATCCATGTGCAAGATATAAGCGGTAAAATGTATCATGGTGTAGCGACGCGTTATACGGTAATTGAGATGACAATATGAGAAAACAAGATGGTTTCGCCATGCCAGGAACATTGATTCTTCTTTTCTTACTATTTTCATTCTTTATATATGAAACGAATATGCTTCTATCCGATAAGAAATTTTACATCGAAGCAGAACAGAAATTTTTTCTTGAGGAGATTGCTGATCAGGCGGTTTCAGATATTAAGAAAGACTTACAGCAAAAAGACAAAAATGATACATTTTCATTTCTATATGAAAAAGGAGAAGCAAGGGGGCAATATGTATTTGAAAATGAAGTTGTTTTTGTTTCACTACAATGTGTGACGAAACAAAAACAATCTTATAAAGTGAGCTTTCAGTATAATAAAATAAGTAAAAATATTGTAAATTGGGCAGAAGGACGATGAAGTAATAGGTTACATTACGTTTTGTTCTGCATCATAGTTGCAGAGCAAAACGTTTTTTCTTATTTTGCCGAGAAATATACAAAATAAACAACATCTTTCGTTATAATACAAATAATAAATCATGATCTATCTAATAGAAGAGAGGAAATAAAATGAAATCTATTTACATAACAGGTTATATGGGGGCAGGAAAAACAACAATTGGAAAAGCATTAAGTAAAGAACTTGATATTGCTGTTGTAGATACAGATCAAAAAATTGAAGAGAAGCAAGGGAAGTTAATTCGCGATATTTTTGCAGAGGAAGGGGAAAATACATTCCGTCAATATGAAAGTGAAATGCTGCGCTCGTTATCAACGAGTAATATGATTATTACAACAGGTGGTGGCATCGTTGAACGTGCAGAGAATCGTCAGTGGATGAAAGAGAATGGGAAAGTTGTGTATTTATATTGTGATCCATATGTGATTGCAGAGCGCCTTCGTGAAGATACAACACGTCCTTTATTTCAAAAAGAAAATATAGAAGCATTTGTAAAGAAGTTTGAAAACCGCCGTGCATATTATGAAGAAGCGGATATACATATTGATACAACAAATAAGAGTGTAGAAGAGATTATGGAAGAACTGGAGAGAAAGATTAATGAATAAAAAAGTGGGCATACTAATCAAGTAGGGGTGATGATAATATGTCTACTAATGATTATGTGCGTTTTGTGACGCAACAATTTGTATCATATATGGATGCTCCAAAAGAGGATCGCAAGCAGAAGAAAGCACAGCGCCGTGCTGAAAAAGCGCCATTTTTAAACAGATGGTTTGGTATGATGCCACTTAGCGCTGCTTTATTTTACCAAAATGTAAAGAAGAGAAGAAAAAAATCAAGTTAATACAAATTGGAATGATTTACCGCTAGTAATGATACTAGGCGGTATAGTACAATTTTTTCGATGAGTGTATACTTGTCATCGATTCGACAGATCAACCTATAAAAATCCCCTTGTACATGTATTGTACAAGGGGATTTTTGCTACTGTCTGCAACTTAATAATACTTCCATCTCAAAATTTGGCGAAAGCATTGTCCAGCTCTAGCGGCTAGAATCTCCGGTCGTTTCGCCCCCTCGGACGAGGTCTCTGCCCTTGGCGTGGGCGTCCTGCGATTCTGAGCAAGCCGCTTCCGCTTTTCTAAAGAAGTTAAGCGGGAGATGAACTGTTTGTAAAAGACCGATTGATGGAAGTTTCACTTTATTGTACAGGTTCTTCCTTTTCTGTTACCAGATTTATTTTATTACTAACCCAAACAAATCCTACCCCGAGACAAATGGAAATGCCCCAACCAACTGCGGTCATAATAGCTCTCATTTCGCCATATCCATCTACTCCAAAAACAGAAATAAAATAGATTTTTAAAAAGCTTTTTGCAATGAACTGGAGACCGAAAAATAATGTTAAATATTGCAAGGCTGGATATATGCGTTTATCACGATAAAGAGCACGGCTTTCATTTCGGTCATGTCCTTGCAGTGCCGCGATATCGGCTGCGAAATATAACATGAGTGGTTTTTTAATAAAGATCGTGCAGATGACAATTAATCCGAGAACGATATGATAATATACGTCGTTCCAAAGCATACGCTCAGCAGAACCAGATAGTAAGTCAACTGTCGTGTTTGCGATAAGGGTAATGAGAATAAAGAACCCTGTCACATGGAATTGCTTTTCTTTTTTAAAGCAGTAAAGTGTATAAAGAATTCCCGGTACCGAGGAAATAAGCATTGCATAATAAGGATCAATATGTGTTTTTGCGAATTTCCAAATGAGAAAAGGGAAGACGAGATAAAAGACAATATCGAATATAGCTTTTTTGTTTTGATTCATTGTAATCCTCCTTAAGTAATAGGTATATTTTACAATAGAATTTCTGAATATTGTACAATTTTAGTTGATAGTAAACATGTAATTACAGATGCCTTTGAAAATAAATATGTTTCTGCTTACTATATATTTGATAAAGAAGGTAAACTTCATCATTTCCAAGCAGGTGGAAGCGGTATGCCAATGCTTCGTAAACGTCTTGAGCGTGTGCTGAATGAAGCGTAAATGATCGCTTAGTGGAATGAAAATAAAAAAGATTGCCCCTAGCGTGGTAATTTTTTTTAGTATATAATAATTAAAACGCTTTCATTTTTGGAAAATTGTTCACAAAATTGACGAAAACATAAGTTATTCCTATTGTCATGTTGTTTTATAATGAAACTAATCACCTATACATGCATACAATATTGTGAAATAAATAACATAGATAATTTATATAAATGTAAACGTTATCAAAAAAGGGAGGTGGAGACCATGAGTAAATTTTTCTTTAATCATAATCCAGCAACATTAGAAGACGGAAGACTTGTAGAATATGCTGAAATTATTTATGGAGAAGGTGGCCGTTCTGTACTAGAAAATTTAATGGTGAAAGCATCTATCAGATTGCGTGATCGTTATCCGCACAAATCTGACGAACAGATCTCGCACCTCGTAAATCAAGGCTTACATGATATGTTTCAGAAATATGTGAAGGAATAAGAGGGGCGAAAAGCTTCTCTTATTTTTGTATAAGGATTGCTCCCCTAGCTGAAAATAAGAATGAATTTGAAAAGCGTAAGGGGTGAAAGAGATGAGTAATGGAGTAGGACGTTCGAAAAAGAATCTTCCAACAGACGCAAACCATGTCAGTGCAAAAGATCGAGAATATCAAAAGCGTATGACAGAAAAGCAGCAACAAGAGCACAATGATGGCAGAAAGTATAATGGGAAAATATAAGAAAAGCTCCTTCTCAAATGAAGGGGCTTTTCTTATGAAAGAAAATGATTAGCCGTAACATAGAAGAGACCACCATTTATAATTTGCATTGTAATACGAGGTTCATATTGCTCTTGTAGTGCTTGCTTTTCTATTTCGTAGCTTTCGGGAAGTTCTTCACTTTCTTCGTAAAATCGATTTAGAAGCGCTAAATCATGATTCCAGCGTACCCGTGCTTCTTCAGCCCATGTATGATCATCTGCTGCGATGAGATTTTTTAATGCATCTTCTACTCGCTGCAATCCACTTTGTGGCTTAATAATTGGAGTAAGTGTAAAACTGAAGTCTGGTATTTTTGGCGTGAGTTGAATTTTCGCTAGTGTTTCATGAAAATTTGTAATCATCGTTCCAGAAATAAGATGAATCCCAATGGAATGAAGCATGTCTTTCTTTCGATCGCATTGATAACATACTTTTATATTAATACCAAGCCATGGGTGAAGTGGTGTATGAGTTGTGCCACCTGGATGCACTTCTTCAAATAAACGTATGTAGGAGCCGAGTTCTTTTGTTGTTTGAAAGATTTGATGCAGACGTGGAGAGCCGTAGTGAATCAGCTCACCTTCCTCTTCCTCACTCTCTGAATTTGTAGTGAGAGTCAGGCGCATTGGGTTTGGTATGCCCCCAGTTTTCTCAAGATAATGCCAATAAAAAGGGCGATTCATTAATAATTTATCCATTTCAATTGTTAACTGTACATCTAATAAATGCGGGGAACGCCGCAAAATCTCGCAGTCGTTTGCTTCAAAAAAATTTTGTAAGTAATGATGAATTTCATGTTGCTGCATAGCCTTGCACCTCAGCTTCGTTTCGCTTTGCAAAGTCGATAATAGATGTTAAATTTTCCATCTTAATCCGAATCTCGCCTTCACTTTTTGACCCTGCAAAAATCTCTTGAATATGCGCATCGATATTTTTCATATTGATTCGCGTTAAAATTTCATCTAACTCACCGATGACCCGCTCAAATAAATTGATTTTTTCATACAGAAGTTTCAAAATATGTTCTTCTACTGTATGCTTTGTTGCTAAGTTAAAAATGTGAACATCATTTTTTTGTCCAAGGCGATGAATACGTCCAATTCGTTGTTCGAGACGCATTGGATTCCAAGGTAAATCATAGTTAATCATATGACTACAAAATTGTAAGTTAATCCCTTCGCCGCCAGCTTCGGTTGCAATTAATACTTGTGCATGTTGCTGGAACAATTCTTTCATCCAATCTTTTTTTCCGCGTTTAAATCCACCGCGAAACGGGACAGACGAAATGCCATGTTGTTTTAAAAACCATTGTAAATACATCTGCGAAGCTCTGTATTCTGTAAAGATGACGACTTTATCATCAATTTCTTTTATAAGCTGTAATGCTTGATTTGCTTTTGAATTAAAAGGAATATGATTAATTTTATCCATTAAAACATCGATATATGGATCTGGTATGTAATTTTCATTTTCTTTTTGTCTTTTTTCTACATGTTTTTTGAGTGAATAGTAAACAGCTTCCCGGCTACTACATACTTCTCGTTTTAAAGTTAAGGATGAAAAGGCAGAGGTAAAAGCGTCTTGTCCTTTCCAATGTTCAATTGCGTTGTATAGAGCTCGTTCTTCTTCATTAAAATCAACAAATATGGTTCGAACATGCCTTTTAGGCCACTCAATCCCTGTACCATTTCTTCGATTTCTTACCATCACTTTGTTAATGAGTGCTTTTAAATCCTCATCTGACTCTGCTGAACGATTTTTAGAAGCATAATATTCTTCGAAGTTAGATTGATTTCCTAAATGTCCTGGTTTTAATAAGGAAACAAGATTAAAAATTTCATCGATTTTGTTTTGGACAGGTGTTGCAGTTAGTAATAAACAAAACTTCTTTTTTAAACGCTGTGCAAATTCATAGTTTTTTGTTTTATTATTTTTGAGTTTATGTGCCTCATCAATAATGATGAGATCATATTCTAAGTTTAAAACGATATCACGGTGCGGAGAACGCTTCGCTGTATCAATGGATGAAACAATGACGTCAGCTTGTTCCCACGAGTAGCTTTTTCTCTGGGCAACAGCAGGAATAAAAAATTTTGTATTGAGTTCATATGCCCACTGTGAAACGAGGGAAGCTGGAACGAGTATAAGCACTTTTTTCACAAGACCGCGCACCATGTATTCTTTTAAAATAAGGCCCGCTTCAATTGTTTTTCCAAGTCCAACTTCATCTGCTAGTATCGCTTTTCCATTCATTTGTTCAATAACAGTTTGGGCTACTTCTAACTGATGAGGAAGCGGTGTGAAATGGGATAAATATTTCGGGGCTTGTAGGCCATCAAATGTAGGGACAAGCAATGATTTTTCTGTTTTATAAGCTAAATCATATAGTTCCCAATTTGTCCAAGGGCCGTCTTCATCAATTCTTTTTAAAAAATTATTTTGCCATGTTCGATCTACGGAAATATCGACATTCATTGAAACTTTCCCCCTTCTGTAAACGAAAATGCTTATTGGTATATCCCTCACCCGAAACTTTCATTTCTAGCATTTTAAGGTAAAGTTTTTTTTTGCAAGTGTGAGAATGAAAAATTCTAAATTATTTTTTATGCTAGAATATTGATGAAATAGATCGAAAAATGTTAGGATAATGGTGTGAAATGTGTGGAATCTTTCGTATTTTATCCAAGAAAGCACTTTTTTATTTACGCTTTCATAAAAAAATATATTGAGATTCCGTATATCTTATCTTTTCAGAATAAAAATGTTTAGATAAGGAAAGCCAACTTTTATTGATTTGTCATAGACAGCATAAGGGGGAAAGAGCATGATTACATTACAACGTACACCGCTATTTGATGTATACGCGAAGTATGGTGGAAAAACAATCGATTTTGGTGGTTGGGAATTACCAGTTCAATTCTCAAGCATTAAAGAAGAACATGAAGCTGTTCGTACAGCTGCAGGCCTGTTTGATGTATCTCATATGGGAGAAGTAGAAGTAACGGGTGCAGATAGTTTAGCATTTTTACAACGTGTTGTTACAAATGACGTATCTACCTTAAAGGTAGGGGGCGCACAATATACAGCAATGTGTTACGAAAATGGCGGTACAGTAGATGATTTATTAATCTATAAACGCGGTGAAGAAGACTACTTATTAGTAATCAATGCATCGAATATCGAAAAAGATTACGAGTGGTTAGCAAATCATGTTATTGGCGATACGAAAGTAGTCAATGTTTCTAGTGAAATTGCACAGCTTGCAATTCAAGGACCAAAAGCAGAAGGCATTTTACAAAAAGTTGTGTCAGAAGATTTGAAAGAAATTAAGTTCTTTAAATTTAAAAACGATGTTCTTGTAGATGGTATTCCTGCACTTGTATCTCGTACAGGTTACACAGGTGAAGACGGGTTTGAAATTTATTGCAAGAGTGAAGATGCTACGAAACTTTGGGAGAAACTTCTTGAAGTTGGAGCGGAAGACGGCTTAAAACCATGTGGTTTAGGAGCACGTGATACACTTCGTTTTGAAGCAACACTTCCACTTTATGGTCAAGAACTATCGAAAAATATTACACCAATTGAAGCTGGAATTGGTTTTGCTGTAAAAACAAATAAAGAGGCAGATTTCTTTGGAAAAGAAACATTAAAAGAATACAAAGAAAACGGTGCACCTCGCAAATTAGTCGGCATCGAAGTAATTGAACGCGGTATTCCTCGTACACACTATCCTGTATATGTAGGAGAAGAAAAAATCGGGGAAGTAACAAGTGGTACACAATCTCCAACGTTAAAGAAAAGTATTGGTTTAGCATTAGTTGATGTAAAATACGCAGCAGTTGATACAGAAGTAGAAATTGAGATTCGTAATAAACGCGTCAAGGCAGTAGTTGTTCCAACACCATTTTACAAACGTTCAAAGTAACGGGGAGAGGGGTAGATTTCATGTTGCATCGTTATCTTCCAATGACAGAAGAAGACAAAAAAGAAATGTTACAAACGATCGGCGTTCAAACGATCGATGAATTATTTTCTGATATTCCAGAAAGTGTTCGTTTCAAAGGGGAATTAAACATTAAACAAGCGAAATCAGAACCAGAACTTTTAAAAGAACTGTCTGAGCTTGCTGGTAAAAATGCAAATTTAAAAGAATATGCTTCATTCTTAGGAGCAGGTGTATACGATCATTATGCGCCAGTAATTGTTGATCATGTTCTTTCTCGTTCAGAATTTTATACAGCTTATACACCATACCAACCTGAAATTTCACAAGGGGAATTACAAGCAATCTTTGAATTCCAAACAATGATTTGTGAATTGACAGGAATGGATGTAGCAAACTCCTCTATGTATGACGGAGGTACAGCGTTAGCAGAAGCGGCAATGCTAGCAGCAGGTCATACTCGCAAAAAGAAAATTCTTGTTTCTAAAGCAGTTCATCCGGAATCAAGAGCAGTGCTTGAAACATATGCAAAAGGTCAACATCTTGAAGTTGTTGAAATTGATTATAAAGACGGTGTAACAGATTTAAATGTATTACAAAGTGAAGTAGATGATACTGTTGCTTGCGTAATCGTTCAATATCCAAACTTCTTTGGACAAGTGGAGAAATTAGCTGATATTGAGAAAATCGTTCATCAGCAAAAATCATTGTTTATCGTTTCTTCCAATCCGTTATCATTAGGTGCATTAACACCACCAGGTAAATTTGGTGCTGATATTGTAATTGGTGATGCACAACCATTTGGTATCCCAACACAGTTTGGTGGACCACACTGCGGTTATTTTGCAACAACGAAAGCATTTATGCGTAAAATCCCAGGACGTCTTGTTGGACAAACTGTGGATTCAGATGGCAAACGTGGCTTCGTTTTAACATTACAAGCTCGTGAACAACACATTCGTCGTGATAAAGCGACATCTAACATTTGTTCAAACCAAGCATTAAATGCATTAGCAGCGTCTGTTGCAATGACAGCACTTGGTAGACAAGGTGTGAAAGAAATGGCACGTCAAAACATTTCTAAAGCACAATATGCAAAACGCCAATTTGAAGCAAAAGGTTTCAAAGTAACATTTGCTGGACCATTCTTCAATGAGTTTGTTGTCGATTGCAAACGTCCAGTACAAGAAGTAAATGATGCATTAATTCAAAAGAATATAATTGGTGGTTATGACCTAGGCCGTGATTATAAAGAATTAACAAATCATATGCTTTTAGCGGTAACAGAACTTCGCACAAAAGAAGAAATTGACACACTTGTAAACGAAATGGGGGCTATCCAATGAAGAACCAAGACCAAGCACTTATTTTTGAAATGAGTAGAGAAGGACGCGTAGGATATAGCTTACCCCAATTAGATGTAGAAGAAGTAAAGTTAGAGGATGTGTTTGAGAGCGATTATATTCGTACTGAAGATGCAGAGCTTCCAGAAGTGTCTGAACTCGATATTATGCGCCATTACACAGCGCTTTCAAATCGTAACCACGGCGTTGATTCTGGATTCTATCCACTAGGATCTTGTACGATGAAGTACAATCCAAAGATCAATGAAAACGTGGCACGTTTCCCAGGCTTTGCACACATTCATCCACTTCAAGATGAAAAAACAGTGCAAGGTGCAATGGAATTAATGTATGATTTACAAGAACATTTAATCGAAATTACAGGTATGGATACTGTTACACTTCAACCAGCTGCTGGTGCACATGGCGAATGGACAGGATTAATGTTAATCCGTGCATACCATGAAGCAAATGGTGACCATAACCGTACAAAAGTTATTGTTCCTGACTCTGCGCATGGAACAAATCCAGCATCTGCAACAGTAGCAGGATTTGAAACAATTACGGTAAAATCAAATGAAAATGGTCTTGTTGACTTAGAAGATTTAAAACGTGTTGTGAATGAAGAAACAGCAGCACTTATGTTAACAAATCCAAATACACTTGGTTTATTTGAAGAAAACATTTTAGAAATGGCGGAAATCGTTCATAATGCAGGTGGTAAATTGTATTATGATGGCGCAAACTTAAATGCAGTATTAAGTCAAGCGCGCCCAGGAGATATGGGATTTGACGTTGTGCATTTAAATCTTCATAAAACATTTACAGGTCCGCACGGCGGCGGTGGTCCAGGTTCTGGCCCAGTAGGTGTGAAAGCTGATTTAATTCCGTTTTTACCAAAACCAGTTTTAGAGAAAACAGAAAATGGTTATCACTTTAACTACGATCGTCCACAAGCAATTGGACGCGTGAAACCATTCTATGGAAACTTTGGTATCAATGTTCGTGCTTATACGTATATTCGTTCTATGGGTCCAGATGGACTGCGCGCAGTAACAGAATATGCTGTATTAAATGCAAACTATATGATGAGAAGATTAGCACCGTTCTATGATCTTCCATTTGATAGACATTGTAAGCATGAATTTGTATTATCAGGTCGTCGTCAAAAGAAACTTGGTGTACGTACACTAGATATTGCAAAACGCCTGCTTGATTTTGGCTACCATCCACCAACAATTTACTTCCCATTAAATGTGGAAGAGTGTATCATGATTGAGCCAACAGAAACAGAGTCAAAAGAAACATTAGACGGTTTCATTGATAAGATGATTCAAATTGCAAAAGAAGCAGAAGAAAATCCAGAAGTTGTACAAGAGGCACCACATACGACGGTAATTAAACGTCTAGATGAAACAATGGCTGCTCGTAAACCAGTTTTACGTTATCAAAAGCCAGCTCCTGTACAAGTTTGATTGAAGAGGAAAAAGAACTCGCTATGAGCGGGTTCTTTTTTTATGGAGAAATGGTGCAGAAGTTATGAAAATAATGTTAAAAATTTATATTTTTTTTGTGACATTGCAGTAAAAAGGGAGTTTCTTAGGCGTTTTTGTTGAAAAAGTCGGTTTGATAAAATTGTGTATTTTTGTTAGAATTTTATTGAAATTAAGAGGGTGTAATGAGGCAGAAGTAACTCATTTTTACGTATATGTGAAAAAACAAACAAGGTGGGTGAAAGCATGGGTTATAAATGTTATAGGATGGTATACTATTTGGAAAATGGAGAGACGATTAAAGACATAAAAGAATTTTGTTATCGAGATCATGGAAAAATGTTAGAACGTGTAGCACATCGTGTGATGGACAATGAAGAGGTAACAGCGATTGATAAACAAGGAACGATCATTTCAATAGCTTGTGATGACATCATAAAGGTAGAACTTGATTACATACAAGAAAGTTAGCCTTGAGTCATATCGAATTATTCGATAAAATATACTGTTGAATGGTGAAGTGAGAAGAGAGGAGTTTATCATGGGTAGTACAAGACACTTTTATATGTTTATTTTGGCATTTGTACTTGTTGCGGCGTTAACGATTTATTTAATTGTTGATAGCAGCTGGTACAATGCGGTGCATCCGGCATTTCTTATTTTTATGTATGTAGGAATTGCGGTTGTTAGCTTTGGGATGAGAGATGAAATGCTAGATCGCTTTGAAAAGTGATACATATATAGAAGACCAACAGGAAAATGTTGGTCTTTTTTTCTTGCAAAAAATAGGACACTGTGTATATACTGTATATATGAAGTATACACAGTATATACACAGTGGAGGAAAACATGAATATTATTATTTCAAATTCTTCCCCAGACCCTATTTATGAGCAAATTAGTAAGCAATTGCGGCAGCTTATTTTAAATGGTGGTTTAAAGGGTGGAGATCAATTGCCGTCTATCCGCAGCTTAGCGAAAGAACTACAAATTAGTGTAATTACGACGAAACGAGCATATGAAGAGCTTGAAAAAGAAGGTTATATTGAAACTGTTGCGGGAAAAGGGACGTATGTCTCCGTGCAAAATAACGAGCTGATACGCGAACAAAGATTGCGCTTATTAGAAAGTAAAGCGGAAGAAATCGTGAATGAAAGTAAATTTTTGCAGCTTTCACTGGAAGAATTACAACAGATGATTGCGTTTCTATATAAGGGGGAATAAGAGCCATGTTAGAGTTAAAAAACGTTTGTAAAAACTATCAAGATTTTTCAGTGAGAAATGTAAGTTTTACATTGCCACGTGGATATATTATGGGATTTGTCGGGCCAAATGGTGCCGGGAAAAGTACGACCATTAAAATGATTATGAATTTAATAAGACGAAATAGTGGGGATATTATCATTTTCGGTAAGGACAATCAAAAAGCAGAAAAAGAAATTAAGCAAAATATCGGATTTGTATACGATGAAAATCACTACTACGAAGATTTAACATGTGAACAAATGAAGAAGATTATTGCACCTTTATATAAGAATTGGGATGAAGCGCGATATCAAACATATATGGAGAGATTACAAGTTCCAAAAAGCAAAAAGATTAAGCAGCTATCAAAAGGGATGAAAATGAAATTTGCGATTGCGATGGCATTATCACATCATGCGGAGCTCATCATTATGGATGAACCAACATCAGGATTAGATCCTGTTGTTCGTAGTGAACTGCTCGATATGCTGCAAGAAATTGTAATGGAAGAAGAAATATCTGTATTATTTTCTACGCATATTACAACAGACTTAGAGCGTATTGCGGATTACATTACGTTCATAAACGAAGGAGAAATTGTCTTTACAGGAGAGAAAGATGAGATATTAGAAAATCATGTAATCGTAAAAGGAAGCAATGATTTATTAGATCCAGAAGGGAAAGAACTCTTTATCGGAATACGTAAAAATAAATTTGGTTTTGAAGGATTGGCTAAGGATAAACACGCGATTGAAGATTGGTTTGGGAGTGAAGTTGTGCTAGAAAAGCCGACTTTAGATGATATTGTTGTTTATACAGCGAAGGGGAGAAGAGTTAATGCGTCAGCTTGTGTTTAAAGATTTATATTTTCTAAGGGCTATGTGGATATTCTATTTAGGATTTTCAACATTCCTTTTTATCTCTAATTTATCTGATTCATCGGTTTTTGCTGCAAGTTGCCTAGTATCAACATTAGCATCTCTTATATTAACTATGGCACAAGATGAAAAGAATGATAGTGAAAAACTTTTAAATAGTTTACCTCTAGAAAGAAGAGATATAGTTATAGCTAAATATATAGTTATTTCAATGATAGCGATTATAGCTATCTTAGCGACATTAGCCGTTGTTTGGATGATAAGGGGTCTGACTACAATTGAAGATATCGCTTTATATCATCCGTATCTCTATATTGAACTTCCATGGTATACAGTGTTAAAAGGTATAGCAGCTCCATTCTTATATGCCGCATTTTTCTTACCTGTTTATTATAGTACAGATTCAAAAATATTACGTGGTGTATTAGCGATACTCATCGTATTGCCTTTAATTATTATTAGTTTGTTTATAGATGGTAGTCAATATGGTGTGGAGGCCTCATTTGGTGATTGGATTTCAAATATGTCAAATGTAGGGATATGTATAGTAGGGGCAATAGGATTAATGGCTCTATATATAATTTCCATGTTTACAGCAATCAGACTATATGAAAAAAGAGATGTGTAAAGGGGGAGAGTTATGAGACAGCTCATTTGGAAAGAATTTTTCTTACAGCGAAAAGTTTTTATCCTCTATCTGATATTGCCTATTTATTGCGCTATAAAACAGTTTATTGAACCGTTTCAGATAGCAATTCCTTGCTTCACAACTTGTTTTCTAATGATAGGAACTTCTTTATCATTTGAAGATAAAAATAAAACTGAGAAGATATTAGTAAGTTTACCTGTTATTAGAAAGGATATTGTTATAGCAAAATATGTATCAACAATAATTTTTATTGGATGTGGTTTGACTATCAATTTTGCTTTTGTAATACTACCTAAATTGCTATTACATGAAAATCTAAATATTCCATGGTATGCGGTTTTTATAGCTGTTTTTCTCTCTATTATTTATGCAATAATGGTTCTTCCTGTAAAATATGGCGGAAACAAGCAAACTGTTACTATTTTTAGCATACTTTTACTTTTTTTCTTAATAGGTTTATTAGGATTTATGTGTAATGTTCTTGCTGAAAAAAGACTCATGATAATGTTTTTTCACTCTTCAAATCTGACATTTATCATAAGTATATTGAGTATAGGAGCATGTGTGGCTTATCTTATTTCAATGTTGTTTTCTATCAGGATATTTGAAAATAGGGAGCTTTAATGTAACAGATTTAACATACTATATCATCAATTTAATTATAATAATACACAGATATTAAGTGATAATGTTAGGAGTTGTAAAAAGTGGTGCAACAACTAGTTTTAAAAGATTGTATCTTACAACGAAAAATAAGTATTTTGTATCTTTTATATCCTGGTTTATTACTGTTAATCAATTTTAAAAATGAGAGTCTTATAACGATTTGTTGTCTAACTATTCCGCTAGTTGGAACGATGTTTTCTTCTAGTCAGGAAGAAAAAAATAATAGCGAGAAGGTACTAAATAGCTTGCCATTTAAGCGAAAAGAGATTGTAATGGCGAAGTATATATTTTCTAGTTTGCTCATTTTAATTGGAATTATTTTAGGAAGTATGATAGGGAGCATTCAATTACGGTACGGAATATCTCATATGGATGTATTTATTGTATGGTGTACGGTTCTTGGGGGTATTACTGGAGCGGTTGTTTATGTAAGTCTTGCTTTGCCCTTAGTTTTTTCAATAGGACATAGTAAAGCTAAGAATATTGCACCTTTTATTGGCGGTTTCCTTGCTTTTCTCAGTGGTTCAATAGTCAAAAATTTATGGACTAATCAGGCTAATGAATGGGCTTTTAATTTTACAGTAAATATTATTTTTGTAGCTGTACTTGTGCTTTTTTATATTGTATCTATGTGGTTATCAATCAGTTTGTATAAAGAGCGTGATTTATAAAAGAAAGAGGGGAGGGTTATATGAAGCAACTTATCATAAAAGATTTTATCGTACAAAGGAATTTCTTCATTTGGTACATTATATATCCTTTTTTATTCTATATGGCGACGCACGATAACCAGAGTACATTCACACTTACGACAGTTATTATTCCAGTTATGATAATCATGAGAACGTTTTATAGTGATGAAAAAAATGAAAGCGAAAAGATGTTTACTAGTCTGCCGATATGTAGAAAACAAATGATATGGGCAAAGTATATGTTTGCACTGACTATTCTAATAATCAGTGTAATTATTGCTTACTTTACAGTGGGTGTTCAGCTGAGAATGGAGACAGTGAATTTTATAAAAATGACAGTTGTACCTAGTATGAGTCTTAGTTTCATTATTTTTAGTTTCATGTTGCCAATATATTTTATGCTAGGTTATCAAAAAACATTTATTATGACCTTAGTTATTTTAATAGCGCCGATATTTATTCTTGAGGTTTTCTTTAAAGTAAATATTAAGCAGGTAAGCTTTAATAGCGTTTTCTTATTGGTGGGTGCAATTTGTATGATGTTTTTATCAATGTTAGTTTGTACGAAGTTATACGAACGAAGAGATCTATAGAGAGGGCAAGAGAAGATGAGGAAAATCATGAGATTTTATTCATCAGAAACGAATAGGAACAACATTACATATTTATGCTTTCATCTTTTTCAGTACTTATACATCGATTGTTTGGAACGGCTTTGTAACAACAGGAATTCTTCTTATTGAAAAAGGTGCCTTATCAAAAGACACCTTTTTCAAGAGGAGAAATAATACAAGAGTAACTGATAAACAGAAACGGTGCTCGGCATATCTTTTGGTGTATGTAATATAAGGCTGAAACATATAACAAAGAAAAGAAATAAGAAAAATAACAATAGGATATGTTTATGTATAGAATTTTGCATATAATCAGCTCCTTTATGTGTAGT
>NZ_JBALQK010000176.1:0-2319 GCF_036965845.1 Bacillus sp. JJ1127
GTAGACTACTTATATATAAAGGAGAGCAGTATGGGAGTGTATTGGGGAACAAAAAAACATTCTTGGCTTAGCTATGTTTCATTTTGGTTAAGTATTTCATTTTTTCTTATTTTTTTAGTTGAAGTGTTTGCATTTAACACACTTTTAAATAGTTCGAGTGGTGCAATGAAAGTTGTTAAATATTTTTATTTCGTATGTGTACCATTGAATATTATTCTTAGTTTAAGGCTATTGTTTAAGAAGAATGAAAAGAAAACATTACCAATTGTTAGTTTTGTTGTATCGTTATTATTTGCAAGTTTGATAGCGGTGTTAGCTTTAGCTGCGATAGGTAAAGTATTTTAATGGGAAACAGGAATGATACACGTCATTCCTGTTTTTTATGTACAATAAGACTTTCGCCTTAAAACACAGCAAAAGTGAAGAAGTTAGGTTGTCTGTAATTAGATTAATCTTCATTGTATAATTTGGATAAAATCCGTGTAGCATAAAGCAAATGAATATAGTAAGAGAAGCGATATATGGTACAATAAACGTGATAGTGATAGAGAGAAAGGGTTATATATAATACTCATGGTTTTTAGTAAGAGAGGGGTTATCTTATGCTATACGAGGATTTAATGACATTGTTTCAAGTTGCTCCAATGGAAGATGGAAAAGACGGCTGGAAATATGTGATCCAAGAACAAAATGGTACGTATTCAATTGTTAATGAAATAGTGACAGAACATATGAGTGTGGAAATATATTTTAATGAATATGATGAGATAAGGATTACTTTATATAAAGATGGGAAATCCATCACTACTATACAGCGGATAGCAATTTTAAAAGCGGAATTAGAAGAGGATGAAGACGCTATTCAGTTTGTATTAGAGCGTATGCCAAGTCGCATGATTCGGTTACAATTAAAGCCGTATCTTGCAGTAGAGATGGGATTATATTGGGAAGTGTGTGAAGACTGTGAATAAAAAAGCGTCCGCTCATAGCGGATGCTTTTTTATGTTTTTTGAAGTTGTTTACATGCGATAATGGGGAGTAGGATGATACTAACCCATCCGATTATTGGATATAAGATGTGCAGGAGTTCACTGTAGCCAATATAGCTAAAGCAATAACTAATTAGTAAAATAAAATAAACAATACGATTGTTTTTCCAACCAGTGATAGATTGCATTTGTTTGGTCATCCCAAATATATTTCCAACTAATGTTGTAAATACTTCTCCAAAAATAATAAGGACAAAGAAAAAGTGAAAAGTTGCATTGAATCGTCGGACAACTTCTGCCATAGGAATGTTGTATTGATAAAATTGCTCGACCGATAAAATAGCCAAATGGCTACATAATAGAATAAAACAGAGTCCTGCGCCTCCTAAAATCCCTCCCCATAAAATAGCTTTTTGATCTTTCACCTCACTTGCTAATGGTACGAGAACACTTTGGGCGAGAGAAAGGTTTAAGGCGACATATGTAATAGGACTTGTAATCCATTTTATATTCCAACTTTCTGTAGGAACAGTATTAAGTATAGGTGTTGTATCGTGAATAAATGTTGTAATAGCAAGTCCAATAATGAAAATCATCATAATGGGTACTACAAGTGTATTTACTTCGAAAACCCCTTGTAATCCCCGGCTACCAATAATGATACAAGCAATAATTGTAATAAAAATACCCAGTTGTCTTGGGAGACGGAGTTGTTCTTCAAATACGGCACCAGCCCCTGATAACATAACGCTTGTTACCCCGAACAGTACAAGAAGCAATAAAGTGTTTACTACATTTCCAAATACATCTCCAAATAAATATTTGTTAAATTCTTGTGCTGAGAATGCACCAATTTGTGAGGAAAGCAACATCATCTTCGTACCTAACCAAATAAAAAAAAATCCACTTATACATATTCCGATTGTTCCGTATAGGCCGTTAATTGTAAAAAACTCAACAATTTCTCGTCCAGTTGCAAATCCAGCCCCGACGACAGTCCCAATATAAGTAGCAGCAACTTTTTTTGCTACTTGCCATTGTTGATTATTCATGTAATCCCTCTTTCTACTATGATGAACGTGACTTACTACTATGCATATGTGTGAGCTTGGACAATTAGACATGAAAGGATACATGAATTTCTGGAGATTAGGAAAAGGTAAAAGTTGTTAAAGTTTTGTTACATATAAGCTAATGATTTGGAAGAGTAGGAAATGTATGGTACAATGAAATTGTATTATTAAAAGATAATAATTCTAAAGTGATAAGAGGAGTGGATTGGATGAGTACGAAAACAAATGTTGTTGAAGTATTAAACAAACAGGTAGCA
>NZ_JBALQK010000176.1:2362-2853 GCF_036965845.1 Bacillus sp. JJ1127
ATTAAACAAACAGGTAGCAAACTGGAATGTGTTATATGTGAAAATTCATAACTATCACTGGTATGTGACAGGACCACACTTCTTTACATTACATGAAAAATTTGAAGAATTTTATAATGAAGCAGCAACGTATATTGATGAATTAGCAGAGCGTATTTTAGCATTGGGCGGGAAACCATTAGCGACAATGAAAGAGTATTTAGAAACATCTACTGTACATGAAGGAACAAGTAACGAATCAGCTGAAGAAATGGTGCAAACATTAGTAAATGATTTTTCTGCGATTATTCAAGAGTTAAAAGAAGGTATGGAAGTAGCTAATGAATCTGAGGATGAAACGTCCGCTGATATGTTATTAGCAATTCATACAACATTAGAACAACATGTTTGGATGTTAAGTGCATTTTTAAAATAAAGTAGAGCTTTTATTAGTGTTTATACGTAATTTATTATTTATCCTCACAAATAGTAGAATAAAAAACCTATTGAAA
>NZ_JBALQK010000176.1:2890-17386 GCF_036965845.1 Bacillus sp. JJ1127
TTTTGTGATTTTTCAGTCTTCTTTTTATGGTATAATATAGTAAAAAGGAGGCGATGCGATGTGATGTTTCGCTTTTTCAAAAATGAGAAAGAGAAGAGGCCCATTACAAAAGATGAATTAGAACAAGCGATGGCTAAGTTTCTGGAGAAAAATGCAAATATTGTTTATACAGTATTAGTCAATGATGATTATACAGTGAATTATGATTTGTTAAAGCCATATTTACTAGCATTTCCGACAAATATGTTTCTTATTACAAAGGAAACGCTCGAGGTATTTGAATATACAGCAGAAAATTTAGAACTTGTAAAAGAGATTGATTTGGTGCAAAAAGCAGTGGATCAATATGTAACAGAAAAAGAAATGTTCCCTATTGTAGAAGACAATGAAGAGCGTCTCATATGTAGAATGAAATTAGCGCCGTATTTAGATCGTATATTAAAAAGGGATTTATATATATCAGAGAAGCATTATTTAGTTTCAAGTAAACCAGATAAGAGTAAAAAGAATATTGTTTAGGATGAAAACAACAATACCATATTGTTGTCTTTTTTTGTTTGAATTGGAGGTTTTTCTGCTGGAGCAAGGGTGGTACTACAAGCGATATTAAACGAAAATATAGCGGTAAAAGGCTTTGTTTTTGTCGCACCGTGGTTCCCTGAGGTTGAAGAGTGGGAAGGTTTGCTGAATAAATTGAAGGATAAAGGGATTAAGGGATATATTGTTTGTGGAGATCAGGATGAGGATTGCTTTGAATGTACACAGAAGTTTGTGAAGCTATTGGAAACGAAAAATATAAAGCATGAGTATAAAGTTATATCTAATCTAAACCATGATTACCCTGAAAACTTTGAAGAAATATTACAAGAAGCAGTTGGATATATTGCGGGTACAGATTTATAAAGAAGGTAGAAGAAAAGGAGTGCATCACATAGGATGATACACTCCTTTTTTGGATTACAAATGAAAAAGCGAACGCCTTCACATCCGCTTTTCATGAGAAATTCCACGTTCATAATGATTCATTTCCACTAATGTTAAAATGTATTCGTAGTTATCGATTTCCATCTTAATTTGATTACGATCATCTACACTTAAATTTACATCCAATAATTTTTTGCATAGTAGTTGTTTTTTCAATTCTAAATGTTTTTTTGTTTCGGGATAGTCGTAAGTACGTTTCATATTTATCAATCCTTTCCTTACATTTCCTATCTATATCTTTATTATATGATAAGGGGTGTAGGATGAGAGCAAATCTCTGTGAATTATTAGTGAATATTCAGAAAAATGTATTGTTCTACTATACTTGTGAATACAATGCAGAGAATCACTGTTTTGTATTTTCAAAGTAAGGGGTGGAATGATGCGAGCGCATACACAATCCGGTGTCACAACTGATGAAATGGTGAGAATTATTGATAAGGGATTACCGAAAACAGTAGCACCAAAACAAATCATTGTAATTGGTGCTGGAATGGCTGGTTTAGTATCAGCATCGTTACTTAAAAGCGCAGGACATCATGTGAAAATTTTAGAAGCGAATAACCGTATAGGAGGCCGAATTGAGACGATTAGAATGCAAGACACCGGATTATATTTAGATGTTGGAGCAATGCGTATTCCATATATACATACATTAACGATGGCTTATATAAGAAAGTTCGGACTACAAGTGACCCCTTTTATTAATCGAAATGAGACAGATATTATTTATGTGAATGGTAGAAAAACGACATTGAGGCAATATGAGAAGAACCCTAGTGTATTACGTTACCCGGTAGCAATGAATGAAGAAGGAAAAACATCCGAGGAATTATTATTGTTAGCAGTGCAGCCAATTATGGATTTCATTAAAAGAAATCCAGATAAAAACTGGGAGATTGTCGAAAAAGACTTTGGAAAGTATTCAACAGCACAGTTTTTAAAGTATCATCCTTATCAGTACAATACGTACTTTTCACCAGTAACAATTGAAATGATTGGTGTACTGCTAGATTTAGAAGGATTTTTAGAAAGATCATTTGTTGAAACATTACGTTTTATATATATATTGCAAGAGGAAAGGGGTTTTTGTGAAATTACAGGAGGAAATGATCAGCTTCCGAAAGCTTTTTTACCTCAGTTACAGGATCATATTATATACAATCAAAAATTGATGAAGCTTCATCAACATGAAAAAGGAGTGACAGCTTATTGTAGGCATGAAGAAACGTTTGAATATAGTAGCATAACGGGCGATCTAGTTATTATTACAATTCCATTTTCTACAATGCGCTTTGTAGAAATTGATCCATTCGATTCTGTATCACATGAAAAATGGAAAGCAATTCGTGAACTACATTATATGGCGGCAACTAAAATAGGTATTCAGTTTAAAAGTCGTTTTTGGGAAGAGCAGGGGCAATTAGGGGGAAGGATTATAACGGATTTACCAATCCGTTATGCATATTATCCGAGTCATGGTATTGGTTCAAAGGGACCTGCTATGATGCTTGGAAGTTATACGTGGTCTTATGATGCATTATTATGGGATGGATTGTCGAAAGGTGATCGCATTTATTATACATTACAAAATTTAGCGACTATATTAGGTGATCAAGTATATGATGAATTTATGTCAGGAGTAGCAAAGAATTGGACATTGGACCCGTATGCATTAGGAGGGTTTGCGATTTTTCAAGCGGGTCAAGAAACAGAACTGCAACCAGCGATTGTAAAACCAGAGGGGAAAATATATTTTGCCGGAGATCATACTACGCTTTATCACGGGTGGATACAAGGAGCAATTGAGTCTGGAATACGTACAGCCGTAGAGGTGAATCAGTTGGTTGTATAAGTAGTAGGTAAAGCATCATGATGCGTATGAATTGGGAGAGGTACATGTGATTTTGTTTGAAAATAAGCTTGATTCTGAAAAAAGGTGTTTACTGTATAGTTTGGATTAAATATTATTATATGTAAAAGAATGATAAGGAGTGTTTGTAATGAATCCATTATTACTTGATTTTCCTTCTGAATTTTACACAGACAGGCTTCTTATTCGAATGCCGAAACCAGGGGATGGAAAAGCGGTATATGAAGCTATCAATGCATCGGTAGAAGAACTAAAGCCTTGGATGGTTTTCGCTCAAAAAGAGCAAACAGAAGAAGAAATCGAAGCGAGTATAAGAAGGTCACATATTCAATTTTTACAACGTGAAGATTTGAGATTACTAGTATTTTTAAAAGAAACAGGCGAATTTGTAGCTTCTTCTGGATTGCATCGTATTAATTGGGAAGTACCAAAGTTTGAAATTGGGTACTGGATAGATTCGCGCTTTGGTGGAAAAGGCTATATGACAGAAGCAGCACAGGGGATTATGGATTATGCTTTTTCTGAGTTACAGGCAAACCGGATAGAGATTCGCTGTGATTCACGAAATGTAAAAAGTAGAGCGATACCAGAGAGACTAGGTTTTACATTAGAAGGGATTTTAGAAAGCAGCAGTGTAGCAGTAGATGGTCACGGATTAAGGGATACATGTGTGTTTGCAATGACAAGAAATAGGTATAAAAAAGAAGAGCTATAAGGTGGTAGCTCCTCTTTTTTATGATTTACTAGCATATCATGGTACGGGATGGCCATTTGAACTTTCAAAGATCGTAAACCATTGCTGACGATTCAATGTAAGTTTTGTTGCAATTACAGCTGCTTTCACACGATCTAGCTTACCAGAACCAACGATTGGCATCATTTTCGCTGGATGAGCAAGTAGCCATGCATACATGACAATATCGATGCCATCAATATTTAGTTCATTCGCGATATTTTGTAAAGTTTCTCGTAAGCGTACAGCATGTTCATTTTGACTTGTAAAGATTTCTCCACCAGCAAGAGGAGACCAAATCATAGGACTGATTCTTTTTTCTTGGCATAAGTCAATTGTACCTTTTTCAAAATGCTCAAGCTGCATCGCAGATACTTCAATTTGATTTGTAATGAGCGGAAAATCTAAATATGAGCTAAGCATATTGAATTGGGACGGTAAAAAGTTAGATACACCAAAATAGCGGACTTTTCCATCCTGTTTTAAACGTGAAAAAGCTTCTGCCACCTCAGCTGGATCCATAAATGGATCAGGACGATGAATAAGTAACAAATCAATATAATCCGTATGTAAGTTTTTGAGTGACTCTTCCGCGCTTTTTACAATATGTTTAGCGCTAGTATTATAGTGAGCGACATATCGATTTGGAAACTTTGGTGATGGGGGAGCGATTCCACATTTTGTTACAATTTGCATGTTTTCACGCAAAGAAGGTTTTAATTGCAAAGCTTCCCCAAATAATGATTCACATGTATATCCCCCGTAAATGTCGGCATGATCAAAAGTTGTAATTCCCATATCCATACAAGATTCGATAAAAGAAAGTAATTCTTGCTTTGGCATATTCCATTCTGCTAAACGCCAAAATCCTTGAATGATACGAGAAAATTCAAGGCTACTAGCCATTTGAATTCGTTCCATTTTAAGTAGACCTCCTTGGTGAATGGTGATGTTTTTGAAAAGGTTTTCTTGTTTGGTATTATTATATAGCTATCATAAGGTGCTTACAATAAATATGTCTTTTCTGTAAAAAACAACTTTTTTGGTATGGTATAATGTATAGAGATATAAGCATAAGGAGCTGTAAAAAAATGATTCCAGTAACAATTTTAACTGGTTTTCTTGGGTCAGGGAAAACAACATTATTAAATCGTATTTTATCAGAAGAACACGGAAAAAAATTAGCGGTTATTGTAAATGAAATAGGACAAATTGGCATTGATAATCAATTAATTATGAATGTCGAAGAAGAAATTATGGAAATGACAAATGGCTGTTTATGCTGTACAGTGCGTGAAGATTTACTTGTTGCTTTAAAACAATTGCTTGATGTAAAAGCAGAAGGGAAAATGAATTTTGATGGTCTGGTGATTGAAACGACAGGTCTTGCGAACCCAGGTCCGATTATTCAAACATTCTTTTTAGATCCAGTTATTCAATCCGCATATCAAATTAATGGTGTCGTAACAGTTGTAGATAGTTATCATATACATAAGCACTTTGAAAAAGGGCTAGAGGCAAAAGAACAAATTGCTTTTGCTGATATAGTTTTAGTAAATAAATTAGATTTAATTGAAAAGCAAGAAAAGGAAAAGCTTCTTACTGAATTACAAGGGATTAATCCGACGGCAAAATTAATTCCAACGACAAATTGTGAAGTAGATATTCCTGCCTTGCTAGAAATTCAAACGTTTAAAACGCGTGATACATTAGACATTTATCCGCATAAAGAGCATCATCATTTAGAAGGTGTGAAATCATTTGTATTACGTGAAGAGCGTCCACTTGATTTGCAGAAGTTAAATGAATGGATGGCAGCTGTTGTTCAAGAACTAGGAGAGTACTTATATCGTTATAAGGGAATTTTATCAATTGATGGAGTAGATCGTCGCATTGTCTTCCAAGGCGTTCATACACTATTTGCTGCTTCGTACGATAGAGAGTGGCAAGAAGGAGAAGAGCGCATAAGTGAAGTCGTTTTCATCGGAAAAGATATTAATAAAGAATGGTTCCAAGAACACTTCAAGGAATGTGTGAAATAAGCCTGTAAGAATTGCAGGCTTATTTTTTTTGAGAATGTTCTATATAAGTACAAATTGAAAAATCGACATAAAACCTTTCTTTTTAGATGGGAGAGAGAATCTGGCCATGCATAGAAGCGGTCAGATCCTTTTCCTGCCCCATGCCAAGTGAAAACAAAGAGAGCAAATGAGTGCACTTTATAGCCGTGACTTATATGCTGGAAAATCAAAATGGATATATATATTAATCAATAAAGAGTAGTAGAAAAAAAGCAAAAAAGCCTGTTCTCACAGGCTTTTGCTTTCATCTATAAGTAATTCCATTACAACACCTACAACTGGACCATTATCATCGATATCACCAGTTAAATGGAAACTAAACGATTCATATAGTTTCATTGCTAGTTTGTTATCTGGATGAAGACTTAAATAAATTTTTTTACATTGAAATTTTTGTTGTAAATACTGGATAAGCAGGTGGAGAAAACGCTTCGCATAGCCATTTCCTTGGAAATGGTAATCGATCATAAAACGATCTAGCCATACGCTATCATCTTTTTTTGAATACCAGCCATACATCGCGTATCCAACAAGTGTTTCTCCATCATATAAGCCTACTGACGTTCCGTTTTCTTCATATAATGACTCAGCTAAAGAAAACGCATTGCTTTCAATGAACTGTTGCTGCTCCTTTGCTACGTCTAAAGCAGCGACTGAACGCCAATTATTTGCTGTTACTTCACAAATGTGAAGATTCATAGTTCCAACTCACTTTCTGAAATATCATATCTTTAAAACCAATATGGATAATTTTACTTGTTATTTTGTTTAAGTCAAGCTGTGGTCTATGAAAAAGACAACTGAAAAATTCCAGTTGTCTGAAAGGTACATTTAGTTTGTAGCTTCTTTTAAAGTATTCACGTTTTCTTCCATTAATGTAAAGTAATCTTTATTTTTCTTCGCATCATCTTCAGAGATAGTAGCAAGGTGATTTAAACGTAAAATTTTCGTTCCCGTTTCTTTTTGGATTACTTCCGCTACTTTTGGAGTAGAGAATGTTTCAAATAAAATATATTTTAAGCCATGATCTTTCGCTGTTTTCGTAATGTTAGCAAGTTCTTTTTGAGATGGCTCATCAGAAGCAGATATTCCAGCAACCGGGATTTGTTTTAAGCCGTAGCGCTGTTCCCAGTATCCGTATGCAGCATGAGAAACTAAAATTTCTTTTGTTTTTGCATTTGCAACAACTGATTTAAATTGATCATCTAAATCAGTAAATTTTGTTTGTAATGCTGCAAAGTTTTTTTCAAATTCTTGTTTATGATCTGGTTGCAATTCCACAAGTGCATTTTTGATTTTTTCAGCCTGTTTCATTGCAAGTGTAGGATCCAACCAAACATGTGGGTCCTTATCATGGGGATGCCCATCCTCTGTATGACCGTCTTCATGATCGTGGTGTTCTTCTTCAGATGATGCGCGAAGCTCAATACCTTGAGATGCATTTACAACTTTTACGTTCTCTTTTTTTAATGTTGTTTCCAGTTTCTCAGCAAATGGCTCTAATTCAGCGCCGTTATACACAAATAAATCTGCTTTTGCAATTTGCACGGTTTGTTTCTGACTTGGCTCATATGTATGAGAGTCAGCACCAGGCGGATAAATTGCTTCTACATTTACGTAGTCACCACCGATTTTTTTAGCGAAATCAGCCAGTGGAAAAATAGTTGTATATACAGTAAGTTTTCCATCCTTCTTTGCAGATCCTTCTTTTTTACTAGAACATCCAGCAAAAATTAGTGTGAAAATCAACAGGAATGAAAATAGGGTTAATCTTTTATTCATGTAATTCTCCTCTTTTCTCTTTTTTACAAGTCTATTTTCCCCAAAATGTAAGAGGAAAATCACTTTTTTAAATAAAACGGAATAATTACGTTTTATGTTGCGAACCTAGTATAATATATCTTTAGGAAAGTTGCAATAAATAATAATCATTCCGATTTGATTTTGTTATAAAGTTGTCAAAAAGAACAGGATTAATTTTTATGAACGTTGCATATGTGACAACACTGCTTTCATATATTGAGGTAGAGGGTACGAAAAAGGGGATGAGGGATTGAATTACATCATAGAGGCAATCTTATTAATATTAGCAGTAGTTTTGCCGTTATCTTGTGTTTTAATTTTTTTAAAGACATTAATCAGTAATTTAGGTGATTCTACATTGATAACGAAGTTGCCGGCAGAGACAAAAAAGAAAAAAGAGTAGGGAAATCATTTGAATAACGCATAGTACATTACTTATGATAAAATGAGGTAAAGGAAACTCCGGTAAATAGGGGATATATTGCCTGTTCAGATGGGATAAAAGTAGATAAAGAGGTATAAAGATAAATGAATAAACGAACAGCGTTAGTACTCGGTGCAAGTGGTTTAGTTGGACAAGAAATAACGCAGCTATTACTTGACTCAGATTACTATGATTCGGTTACTATTTTTGTAAGGAAGCCATTGCAATTAGAACATGAAAAGTTACAACAAAAACAAGTGGATTTTTCAATATTAGAAGAATACAAAGAGTTTTTTGCTGTAGATGATGTATTCAACTGCCTAGGAACAACAATTAAGAAAGCGAAAACAAAAGCGAATTTTAAAAAAGTAGATTATGAATATACATTACGAGCAGCCTGTTTAGCCGAAAAGCAAGGTGTACAAAATTTCCTTGTTATTTCTTCTATGGGAGCAAATCCAAAATCACTTTTCTTCTATTCGCAAGTAAAAGGAGAAATGGAAGAAGAGCTGCAAAAGTTAGTCATTGGCGGGATTCATATTTTTAGGCCATCGTTATTATTAGGAGATCGAGAAGAGTTTCGTTTTGGAGAAAGAATGGCAGAGAAGATTTCTGGTGTTATGCCATTTATATTTAGTGGTACTTTTGAAAAGTATAAACCGATTTCCGCGGAACAGGTTGCAAAAGGGATGTATATCGCGGCATTGCGTGAAGAATCCGGTGTCCATATTTATAATTCAAAAGAGATTACTATGATGGAATAATAAAAAACGAGAAGGGTGCCTTCTCGTTTTTATTTTTATCCCGCTATCTTTCCACCTCAAGCTCATGCGTTCAATTAGTCTTGTTTACTATTTTACCAGGAGCACGGCTGTATTGGCGTGGCTCTTGTAATTCAAAGCCGAGTTCATTGGCAGCTGTTCTTGGAAAATATGGATTACGGAGCAATTCACGACCGATAAAGATTAAGTCAGCTTCATTACTTACTAGAATCTGCTCTGCTTGTAGACCATTTGTGATTAAGCCGACTGCACCTGTTGCAATGTGAGCGTGTTCTTTTATATGTTTTGCGTATTCTACTTGGTAACCAGGATAAACATCAATATGCGCTGGTACAACTGCACCAGAGCTGCAATCAATAAGATCTACACCTTGTTCTTTCATCCAATTTGCGAATTGAACGTAGTCATCTACTGTTAACCCCTCGGGGTGATAGTCATTTGCAGAAATACGGACAAATAAAGGTCCGGTCCAAACTTCATTTACAGCATCAATGATTTCTCTTAAGAAACGATAGCGATTTTCTGGTGATCCTCCATATTCATCTGTTCGTCTATTTGATAGTGGAGAAAGAAATTCATTAATGAGATATCCATGTGCTCCATGTAGTTCAATAATATCAAATCCAGCTTCCTTAGAACGGGATGCAGCTTTTTGAAAAGCTGTAACAGTTTCCTGAATTTGTTGTTTATTCATTTCTACTGGAACTTTCATTTTATCATGAAATGCGATGGGCGAAGGTGCAACAGGGTCTGTATGTAATTCAGCTTTTCGTCCAGCATGAGCTAACTGGATAGCCGCTTTTGCACCGTTTTCATGAAGAAGTGATACCGTCTTTTGTAATCCTTCAATGTGTTCGTTACTCCAAATACCTAAATCTTTATGAGAAATACGCCCTTCAGGTACAATTGCTGTTGCTTCAAGCATTACGAGCCCAACTTGACCAGCAGCTCGCGTCCCATAATGTATATGATGAAAATTTGTTACCTTTCCATCTTCATTTTCAGATGAATACATGCACATAGGAGACATAACAATACGATTTTTTAGTGTAACGTTTTTAATCGTATAAGGTGAAAAAAGTTGGTAATTCATATTCATTCCCCCTTATTGTCATTTCTATCATTGTATCATCATCATTTTTGTTTCCATAATGAAACGCTTATTCTCAAAATTTTATTTATTCATGTTACAATTATGAATATGAATCAAATTGGGGGATAGAGTATGTATCGAGCTTATTATGAAAGTGAATTAGGATTGCTTGAAATTACGGCAAATGATAAAGGAATTACGTCGGTTATATTTGTGGAGGAACGAAAAAAAGAGAACAAGAGTAAGTTTGTAGATCAGTGTTTAGTCCAATTAGATGAATATTTTAATAAAATGAGAACCGAGTTTACAGTGCCGTTATCCGCAGATGGAACACCATTTCAAAAGAGTGTTTGGGAAGCTCTTTATACGATTCCATATGGTGTGAGTGCTTCGTATTTAGATATTGCAGAGAAAGTTGGGAATACAAAGGCTGTACGGGCGATAGGTGGAGCGAATAGCAGGAATCCTATTTCAATTATTGTTCCGTGCCATCGTGTCATTGGAAAAAGTGGTAAGCTTGTTGGTTATGCGGGAGGCTTATGGCGGAAAGAATGGTTATTAAAACATGAGGGGATTTTGAAATAAGAATATGATAACCCTATTTTAATGAGATATTAGTTAGTGGTCAGAAGTAACCTTCATTATGAATTGTTGACTTCAGTAAAATTACGTATCGTCATTATTTATGGGAGAAGTTATGGAAAGAGGGATTGTTTTGCGTTGTATAAATTGTGGGAGTTCTTGCACTGATGGTCAGCTGAATTGTAAAAATTGTCAGCGGATTTTACATAATGAACCAAAAGAGGAAATCTCACCGATAGAAAAAGATATGGAGCAATATGTTGGAGCACATTATCCATACTATAAAAGAAAATGGGATAAAGAGCGTAAACGAATCGCAAGATGGAGTTGGAATGGATGGGCTGCTATTTTTAATGTGGGATGGTTTGGATATCGCAAGTATTATTTACCTGCCTTTCTATTTGTCATGTTATTAGTAGCTTGTGATGCATTTTCGTATTACATGGGATTTAATGTATCACTCCCGATCATTAATATGGTTCCACTTACGTTTTTATTGCTTATTTTCATGATAATAGGAGTTGGGATCTTTGCGAATGGTTTATATTATCGATTTGCTGAGCGGAGAATATATCGGATAAAGGCACGAGAGATTGAAAATGAAGCAGTTGAGAGCTATCTTATTCGTGATAGTGGAGGAACGAGTAAAATGGGAGCAGCTATTGTCACTGTTTTGACAGCAGCTAGTATATTTTTAAGTCATTTTTTCTTCCCAACAGATCAAGATGTTATTCAAAAAGTACGTACAAGCTCACTTTATGAATACCCATTCTTTTCTATCGGTGAATCATTTGAAATGTATTTCCAGCAACCAGAATGGGAGTACTACCGAGGGACAGATGGATTAGAGTTAGTCGAATTTCATGGATATAGCCGTGGTATGCCAAGACAAAAAATTGTTATTCAGTTTGTTGTTGATTATCAAATGCATGAAATTGAACCGTATTCTCTTACAGTGAACGGGGAGCCTCGAGGTGAAGAAGAATTTTTGAAAATGATGGAAGATGTATTTCGGATTCAAAATCCATTTGAGCTAGACGATGGATTGCAGTGGAATGATTCGAAAGAAATGCTATAAAGAAACGCATGGAAAAGGTGACTTTCCGTGCGTTTCTTTTTCATTATTTAAATAAAATATTTAAAATAATCAGAATGTTTTGTATAATGATATTATACATACTCTATTGTATACATACAGATTGGGGGAAGGAAGAATGAAGAAAAAAGTTTCAACGCTTGCTGTACTTGCATTATCAACAAGCATGTTCGTTGCAGGGTGCGGGAATGGGGAGAAAGCATCGACAACGAAGAAAGAGACAGGTAAGGGGATGGCTGATAAACAAGTACTAAACTTATTAGAAACCGCAGAAATTCCTTCGATGGATACATCAAAATCAACAGATTCCGTATCATTCCGAGTATTTGTAAATGCGATGGAGGGCTTATATCGGTTAGATAAAGATAATAAGCCAGCTCCAGGTATGGCAAAAGATGTGAAGATTAGTGAGGATAAGAAAACATACACGTTTGAATTACGAGATGCAAAGTGGTCAAATGGTGAGCCAGTCCGTGCACAAGATTTCGTATATGGCTGGCAACGTGCGCTGGATAAAGCGACAGCTGCCGAATATGCATTTATATTATTTGATGTGAAAAACGCACAAAAAGTTAATAAAGGAGAATTACCACTTGATCAACTTGGTGTAAAGGCAAAGGATGATAAAACACTAGTAGTAGAACTAGAACAACCAGCTCCATATTTTCTTGAACTTACTTCGTTCCCAACATTCTTTCCTTTAAATGAGAAGTTTGTAAAGGAACAAGGAGATAAGTATGCATTAGAAGCTGATAAAATTTTATATAATGGACCATTTACATTAAGTGAATGGAAACATGAACAAAGCTATCAATTAAAGAAAAATCTAAATTATTGGGATAAAGATACTGTGAAATTGGAAGAAATTAATGTGAGTGTTGTAAAGGAAACGAGTACAGGTGTTAACCTATATGATAGTGATCAAGCGGATCGCGTACTTTTAAGTTCAGAGTTTGTTGACAAATATAAAAAGAATAAGCCAGATGAATTTAAAACGAAACTGGATCCACGCATGTACTTCTTACGATTTAATCAACAGAATCCAACATTTAAGAATCAAAAAGTCCGTGAAGCAATTGATCTAGCCTATGATAAAAAAGGAATTGCAAATGTTATTTTAAATGATGGATCCTTACCAGCTTATTTCTTAGTACCAGAAAAATTCACAACAGGGCCAGATGGGAAAGACTTCCGTACTGTAAATAAAAATTTCCGTGATAACAAGGATAACGTAGAAAAAGCGAAGAAATTATGGGCTGAAGCGAAAAAAGAACTTGGTCAAGATACAATAACAGTAGAATTATTAAATGATGATAATGGTAGCCGGAAGAAAGTTGGCGACTTTATTAAAGAAGAACTTGAGAAAAACTTACCAGGCTTAAAAGTGAATTTAAAACAACAGCCATATAAACAAAAATTAGATTTAGAGAAGAAATTTCAATATGAATTTTCACTATCAGCTTGGAGTCCAGATTATCCGGATCCAATGACGTATATTGATATGTTTGTGACAGGAAGCTCATTTAATGAAATGGCTTATTCAAATCCGAAGTACGATGAACTAGTTGCTAAATCAAAAGGAGAACTATTAAAAGACGATGCAGCACGCTGGAAAGCACTTGCAGAAGCTGAAAAAATCTTAATTGGAGAAGATGCCGCAATTTCACCTACTTATCAGCAAAGTACAGCATACTTAGAAAAGCCATATGTAAAGGGTATTGCAAATCATACATTCGGTGGTGATTTTAGCTATAAATGGGCATATGTAACAAAAAAATAGTACAATAAAAGATGGGTGAATTTTCACTCATCTTTTTACTATGTAAGGAGGATTTGTTTTGATAAAGGGTTTGAATCATCTTTGCTTTTCAGTTTCAGATTTAGAGAGAGCTATTAAATTTTATAAAACTGTATTAGAGGGAAAGTTATTAGTAAGGGGAAGAAAACTTGCATATTTTGATATATGCGGGATGTGGGTAGCACTCAATGAAGAAGTAGATATTGCAAGAAATGAGATTCATCAGTCTTATACACATCTTGCCTTTTCTGTTGAACAAGAAGACTTTAATCGTTTATTACAGCGATTAGAAGAAAACGAAGTTCATATTTTACAAGGAAGAGAACGTGATGTAAGGGATTGTCAATCTATTTATTTTATTGATCCAGATGGACATAAGTTTGAGTTTCATTCAGGTACATTGCAGGATCGCTTAAAGTATTATAAGGAAGCAAAACCACATATGGAATTTTATTAGGGTTTATTTTTACAAGGTGAACATTCAAGGTGGTTGACTCATGAAGAGATTGCTGAAGGAGTTATAGCAGGGATTCAAAATAAACAAAGAAAATGGGTCGTAGGAACACTAGAACCATGGAAATCACGACCGGAATGGTAAGGAGGAGGAAAGAAATGAAAACAACGTTATATGTAACGCGTCATGGAGAAACAGAATGGAATGTGGCAAAGCGCATGCAAGGAAGAAAAAACTCGAACTTAACTGAAAAAGGTATGCTACAAGCAAAACAATTGGGTGATCATATAAAAGAAATGCCGCTTCATGCTATATATAGTAGTCCAAGTGAACGAACGCTTCATACGGCAGAGCTGATTAGAGGAAAACGAGATATACCAATTATAGCAGATGACCACTTTTATGAGATTAATATGGGGATATGGGAGGGAGAAATGCTTGCTGATTTGGAAATAAAATATCCGGAAGAAGTAAATTTATTTTGGAACGAACCACACCAATTCCGCTCCACCTCAGGAGAGAGTTTCTTTGACGTATATAGCAGGGTAGTAGAGGGGATAAATATTCTTTTAGAAAAGCATAAAGGAGAAAGTATTTTAGTTGTATCTCATGCTGCAGCAGCGAAATTACTTGTGGGGCATTTTGCTGGTAATTCTGTTGAAAAGGTATGGCATGATCCATTTATGCATAGTGCAAGTTTAAGTGTGATTGAAATTGAAGACGGAAAAGGTACAGTAAAGCTTTTTGCAGATATAAAACATTTTCAAGAAATATAGTCAAAAAAATAGATCTT
>NZ_JBALQK010000177.1:0-8521 GCF_036965845.1 Bacillus sp. JJ1127
TCCTACCCAAAAAGAGGGGTTTTATGTCGGCTTTTTAATTGATGTATATATAGGATTAGTGTATACAAATCACAACAGTAAAATCCTGCTAGATTTCAAAATGTATTGAGATACTTGCTGTTTTTTTCATATAATGAAGGTATGACACGCGAGAGGAGATAAGAGAATGGATTGGAAAAAAGAATATAGTCGCTGGCTTTCATATGCAAACTTAGATGCAGAATTAAAAGAACAGCTAGAAAATATGAAACAAGATGAAAAGAAAATCGAAGATAGCTTCTATAAAAACTTAGAGTTCGGTACAGGTGGTATGCGCGGTGAACTTGGTGCTGGTACGAACCGTTTAAATGTGTATACAGTTCGAAAAGCGACAAAAGGATTAGCGCACTTTATTGAAAAATTAGGTGAAGAAGCGAAGAAGCGCGGTGTTGTTGTAGCGTATGATTCCCGTTATAAATCACCTGAATTTGCAATGGAAGTAGCAGCTACACTTGGAGCACACGGTATTACAACGTATGTATTCGAAAGCTTACGCCCAACGCCAGTACTTTCTTTCGCAGTTCGTCATTTACATACAGTAAGTGGAATTGTTCTTACGGCGAGTCATAATCCACCTGAGTACAACGGATATAAAGTATATGGAGAAGATGGTGGACAATTGCCTCCAAAAGAAGCAGACGAGTTAATTAGTTACGTAAACGAAGTCGAAGATGAATTAACAGTCGAAGTTGCTGATGTGGAGCAATTAAAAGCAAATGGTTTATTACATATCATTGGACAAGAAGTAGATGACGCATACTTCGCAGAGTTAAAAACAGTCATCATTAATAAAGAAATGGTACAAAAGGTTGGTAAGGACTTGAAAATCGTCTTTACGCCACTACACGGAACATCAAATATTCCAGCACGCCGAGGTTTAGAAGCAGTTGGATTTACAGATGTAACAGTTGTAAAAGAACAAGAGTTACCAGATCCGAACTTCTCTACAGTAAAATCGCCAAATCCAGAAGAGCATGCAGCGTTTGAACTTGCGATTCGTGATGGTGAAAAAGTGGGAGCAGACGTGTTAATCGCAACAGATCCAGATGCAGATCGTCTTGGTGTTGCTGTTCGTAATCATGCTGGTGAGTTCCAAGTGTTAACGGGCAACCAAACAGGTGCGTTAATGCTTGATTATTTATTATCACAAAAGAAACAAAATGGTACACTTCCAGCAAACGGTGTTGTGTTGAAAACAATCGTAACTTCTGAAATTGGTCGTACAATCGCAAGCGCTTACGGTTTAGATACAGTGGATACATTAACAGGATTTAAATTTATCGGTGAGAAAATTAGGCAATATGAAGAAAGTGGACAATATGAATTCCAATTTGGCTATGAAGAAAGCTACGGCTACTTAATTCGTCCATTCTGCCGTGATAAAGATGCAGTTCAATCTGTATTATTTGCATGTGAAGTAGCAGCGTATTATAAATCACAAGGCAAAACATTATACGATGGTTTATTAGAGGTGTTTGCGAAATACGGCTTCTTCCGTGAAGATCTTGTATCTTTAACGTTAAGAGGAAAAGATGGTGCTGAGAAAATTGAAGAGATGATGGCATCATTCCGTGAAAATCCACCGAAAGAAGTAGCTGGTTTAACAGTGACTTCAGTAGAAGATTATAAAGCAAGTATCATCACATTACTAAAAGATGGAAGTAAGGAAGAGATTCACTTACCAAAATCAAATGTGTTAAAATATCAATTGGCAGATGGTTCTTGGTTCTGCTTACGTCCATCTGGAACAGAACCAAAAATCAAGTTCTATTTTGGTGTGAAAGATGATTCCTTACAAAATAGTGAACAAAAGTTACTCGCTATTAAAGAAGACGTTATGAATCGTTTATAATAAAATAGATAGTTATTTCCATTAGTGGAAGAGAAAGAGGAGAACGGAGAACGACCTCCTCTTTTCTTATACCAAGAAGAAATCCGCAAGAAAAAAGAATTGATGTGGTATACTGTCTGTAACATTTCAATTACTGAGGGCGGAGTATCAACTTTCGTATACGAGTAAGGAAATATAGTTTAAGGATTAGAAAAGAAGAGAGGGTATTTGTTATGAAAAAAGTGAGAAAAGCGATTATTCCAGCTGCTGGATTAGGAACACGCTTTTTACCAGCAACAAAAGCAATGCCAAAAGAAATGCTTCCAATTGTAGATAAGCCAACAATTCAATACATTGTAGAAGAAGCAGTGGCATCTGGAATTGAAGATATTATTATTGTTACTGGTAAAGGAAAGCGCTCTATCGAAGACCATTTCGATAATGCATTTGAATTAGAACAAAACTTATTAGAGAAGAAAAAATATGAATTACTTGAAAAAGTACAAGCTTCTTCAAAAATGGTAGATATTCATTATATCCGTCAAAAAGAACCAAAAGGATTGGGGCATGCTGTTTGGTGTGCACGTAAGTTTATTGGTGACGAGCCATTTGCTGTTTTACTAGGTGATGATATTGTACAAGCCGAGAACCCATGCTTACGCCAGTTAATAGATGAATATGATAAAACATTATCTTCTGTTATTGGTGTTCAAACGGTTCCAGAAGCGGAAACACATCGTTATGGAATCATTGACCCGTTAGAGCAAGATGGTCGTCGTTATCAAGTTCGTAACTTTGTTGAGAAGCCACCACAAGGCACAGCACCTTCAAACTTAGCCATTATGGGACGTTACGTTTTAACACCAGAAATTTTTATGTTCTTAGAAGAACAACAAATCGGGGCTGGTGGCGAAATTCAATTAACGGATGCGATCCAAAGTTTAAATGAAATTCAACGCGTATTTGCTTATGACTTCGAAGGAAAGCGTTACGATGTTGGAGAAAAACTAGGATTTGTTCAAACGACAATTGAAATGGCTCTTCAACATGAAGAATTACGTGAAGACATGCTTGTAATGATGAAGAAAGTTTTAGAGGAACAAACGAAAAAAGAATCATAATACAAAAAAGAGCTGCATAAAGCAGCTCCTTTTTCGTTATGATAGTGTAGAATGAGAATGCTGATAAGCAGAACGACGAATTGCATAGTATATGCGAGGTGTAATAATAGCACCGATAATTGTAAAGATTATATCCTTAACCGCGAACCACATCATAATTGTCCAAGCCGCTTTGTAACTCATATTTCCGCCCATCCACACGTTTACAGCCATATACATATAAGTCGTACCAATGATATAAGTTAAAATAATTCCCGTAAAAGATGCAATTGCAAATGTACTGAATTGTGGTTTTTCTCTTTGCTCTACTAGTTTCCCTGATACGTAAGCAACAATAATGAATGCGATAATAAAACCACCAGTAGGATCTAAAAGTGCTCCAAATCCAGCCTTGAAATTTGCGAAAATCGGTGCTCCTGCAACACCAACAAGCATATAAACAGTCATAGATAAGGCACCAAGTCGACTTCCGAGAAGAAGACCAGCTAAAATCGCGAAAAATGGCTGCATAGATAATGGAACACCAGCTACTTGTAAAAATGGTGCCCATGATACGATATTCGCACCAATCGCCATGAGCGCAACGAACATGGCAGCTAGTGCTAAATCTAAAGCGCGTAGTTGTTTCATAATGTTAACCTCCAATTATTATTTGGTTAACATTATCGTAGCGAATCTATTTATTTGTTGTCAATCAAAATGTTTTGATAATTAGGCTTTAGTGAATCTCTGAGTAATGTGTATGGAATACGAAATTGCGGAATCCCGCTAGAATAAGGCGCGATTTCATATAAAGGAAAATAAATAACAAGGTGATCTGGCTCTAAAAAGTATTTGAATTTTTTTGCACTCATCACTTTTTCGGCTGCATCTGGAAAATAGATACGTTCATTTTGTTTAATTTGTCTAACGATTTCTGTACGGATGATATCTTTGTAAGTACCATCTTTTTGAAATAGATCATCTAAATGTAAGAGCTTCTTTTCATTTAAATCAAATGTATTTGCTTTCCATGTATATAGTCCATGTGCTCCGCCCGTGTATTGATAATAATTTACATATAAGCTAACTAAAGAGGGCTTTTGTAATGTTATTTTATAGTCAACATTTGCGACATATGGATGAAAGGGAGCACCAGATTCTTCAGCTTCTTTATAGTATTTCTTCGCTTCTTTCGCTAATGTTTTTTTAAAACGATCTATAGATTGTTCGTAGTATGTATTTAATTGATTTTGGAATGTTGAATCAGAGAAATGATGAAAGGAAGGTCTGTTAATTTGATATTCTAGATAAGGCTTCTTACCTTTTTGTGTAACAGTCTTAATGTCGATTGTCAGGTTAGAGGCTTTGGTTGCATCCGTACAATTTGGTACAATAGTGAGCAAGGAGAACAAAATAGTTAGTATAGTTAATTTCTTTTTCATGTAAATAAAACCTCCTTGTAAGTGTTATGGATAGTTTGAAAATAAACAGGGAAAATTATACATTTTTTTAATGGAGAGAAGGGGGAAGCGACATGCCAAAAACATTAATGGACACACTTGGAATTGAGTTGTTAGAAATGACAGAGGATAAGGTAGTAGCTACAATGCCAGTAGATGGACGCACTCATCAGCCGTTTGGTTTTTTACATGGAGGTGCATCAGTTGCATTGGCAGAAACTGTAGCAAGCGTTGGAGCATATAATTTAATTGATCAAGAAAAATGCATTTGTTTTGGACTTGAAATTAATGCGAATCATATTCGTTCGAAACGTGATGGAATCGTAACAGCAATCGGTACGCCAATTCATAAAGGACAAACAACGATGGTTTGGGACGTACGCATCATTGATGAAAATGATGATTTACTGTGCATTTCAAGATGCACAGTTGCAATTAAAGAAAAGCGTGAGAAATAAAGAAGAGGCTGCTCTTAGGAACAGCCTCTTTTCGTATATCGAACGTAACGCTGGATATATCGACTCTTCAATAATGCGCGACAAAAAAGGCTGCCCAGAGGCAGCCTTTTTCTATAAAATTAGAACTGAATTTTCTTCTCTAAGAAGCCTTTTAGTTCGCTAATTGGCATACGAACTTGTTCCATTGTGTCGCGGTCACGTACTGTAACTGCTTTGTCTTCAACTGAGTCGAAGTCATATGTGATACAGAATGGTGTACCGATTTCGTCTTGGCGACGGTAACGTTTACCGATAGAACCAGTTTCATCAAAGTCTACCACGAAGTCTTTTGCAAGTTCTGCGAACACTTCCCCAGCGCCCTCAGATAACTTTTTAGATAATGGTAAGATCGCTGCTTTATATGGTGCTAAAGCAGGGTGGAAACGAAGAACTGTACGAGAGTCGTTTTCTAATTGTTCCTCTTCGTATGCATCACATAAGAATGCTAATGTTACACGGTCTGCGCCTAGAGAGGGCTCGATGCAGTATGGTACGTAACGTTCGTTCGTTTGTGGGTCGATATAGTTAAAGTCTTCGTTAGAATGTTCCATGTGACGTTTTAAATCGAAGTCTGTACGAGATGCAACGCCCCAAAGTTCGCCCCAGCCGAATGGGAATTTGAATTCAATATCAGTTGTTGCGTTACTGTAGTGAGATAACTCTTCTTCACCGTGGTCACGAAGGCGCATGCTTTCTTCGTTCATACCAAGTGATAGTAACCAGTTTTTACAAGTGTTACGCCAGAATGTGAACCACTCTAGGTCTTCACCAGGCTTACAGAAGAATTCAAGCTCCATTTGTTCGAATTCACGCGTACGGAATGTGAAGTTACCAGGCGTAATTTCGTTACGGAAACTTTTACCGATTTGGCCAATACCAAATGGAAGTTTTTTACGCATAGAGCGTTGTACGTTTTTGAAGTTTACGAAAATACCTTGTGCTGTTTCAGGACGAAGGAAGATTTCGTTTGTGCTAGATTCAGTAACACCTTGGAATGTTTTAAACATTAAGTTGAACTGACGAATTTCTGTGAAGTCTTCGCTACCGCAATCTGGGCATTTTACTTCGTGTTCTTTCATTAATCCAGCCATTTGATCGAAAGTAAGACCATCAACGATCATTTCGATACCTTTTGCATCTAAAGCATCTTCAATTAATTTGTCAGCACGATGGCGCGCTTTACATTTTTTACAGTCGATCATTGGGTCGTTAAAGTTACCAACGTGACCAGAAGCTACCCAAGTTTTTGGGTTCATTAAAATCGCTGCGTCTAAACCAACGTTGTATGGAGATTCTTGAATGAATTTCTTCCACCAAGCTTTTTTAACGTTATTTTTTAATTCGATACCAAGTGGACCGTAATCCCACGTGTTTGCAAGACCACCATAAATTTCAGAACCAGGGAAAACAAAACCGCGATGCTTCGCTAAGTTTACAACTTGTTCCATTGAATACATAATAAAATCCTCCTTTTAAAAGTTAACGTATTGGCGATGACAGAGTGTACTTGTTGAACGACAATTTCTTGAGGAAGCCGCTTGCGCTTTTAAATAGATCCAGCTCCAGCGGCTAGAACAGTCGGTCGTTTCGCTCCTTCCTGTGAGGCAAAGAACGCCTCTTCGTCAGGAACTCCAACGTCCTCCTGTTCTAAGCAAGCCGCTTGCGCTTTTAAATACAAAAAAACGCTCGTCCCAAGGCATATTTGCCTAGGGACGAGCGTTTGCCCGCGGTTCCACCCTAGTTGATGTGTGTAAACACACAACCACTTTATCACGTATTGCTCGAGACTGCCGTTTCCTCGCTTTTTCAGGCTTTCACTATCCCTGAATCGCTTTTGGTACAAGTACTTATAAGTCCGTCATCGCTACTATATTTAATAATAATGACCATATTCTATCACGTTCCTTTTTAAATCACAATAGAGGAACGATTGTATCTGTATAAATACAAATTGAAAAAAGGATAGAAAACCTTTCTTTTTTAGATGGGAGAGAGCGTCTGCCCATGGCTAGAAGCGGACAGTGACTTTTTTAGCCCCATGCCAAGTGAAACCAAAAAGAGAAAATAAGTGGATATCTTCTTTCGTTTTCATGGCAGGGACTGATATGTTGGGAAATCAGGATGGATATATATGATAGAGCTTCGCCTATTTTACTATTCTTTATCATTTTAACCGAGAAGCCCCCCTCCTCTAAATGAAGTGAAGGTGGGGGGAGTTCAATCTGAAAAGGTGCTCATAGTAGAGCGAATATGTTTGATTGCTTCTCGTTTGCTTAAGGGAGCAAGTTCGTTGTTTTGAACATATTCCCATACGACATGTGGGCTTGTTTTTGCATATTCACGAAGTACCCAGCCGATCGCTTTTTGAATGAAAAACTCTTTTGAAGACTTAAGTTGTCCAATAATCGAGAAGAGAAGTTTTTCATCGGTTTGTTGTTTATACTTGAGCTGGAATAAGATTGCAGCACGCTGTAACCATATATTTTCTGAAGCAGTCCATTTAGGAATATAGATGGAAATCATCTCTGGATGTTTCAAGAAGATGCCTCCTAAAAAGGTAGGAACAATGCCATCAACGGAATCCCAACATGACTTCGTTACAATAAGTTCTTCTAAGAATGGAATATGAGTCTCATCAAGATATTTCTTATATTTCTGTAATATGTCGAGAGAGACGGCTTGAAATTCCCTTTCTGGTAAAGCCCAAAGTTCACGGATGACGATTTGTAAATCCTCTTTATCTGGAAGGTTATGTACTTGTATGACTTCACGTAATAGCTTTCTTCTTTCTGGTGATTGAATACCGAGAAATGGGAAGTGGTTTTTCATATAACGAGCCATTGGTTCTGCTTTTTCAGGATTTTGATGTGCTAGAAAGTGTTGCTGCAAAGCGTTTACAAATGGGTGCATGAATGTGTTCTCCTTTCCTATTCTTGTTCATATTATACAGGGGAGTAAGAAAAATTTGAAAATATGAGAAATAGAGATGTGAAATATGATGGGGATAGAAAGGGGAGAAAACGATGGAGGATCAAAGTATATTAGCAAGTTTCTTTGCTCTTAGTGTTGCTACTATTTTTATTGTTTTAATTTGGGCAGTTCTTGCATATGTACTAACTGCATTTGCGCTTTATACGATGGCAAAAAATGACGGTGCTGATGATGGGGTTCTAGCTTTTATTCCATTTTTAAATGCTAAGATATGGGGGGATTTAGCGAAGGAGAGGTTACCTGACTTTTTGAAAGAAGAAGCAGGATGGAAAGTGTTTGGTATATATGTTGCTTGTTTTATTCTGAAATTTATCCCAATACTAAGCCTTTTAGCTGGAGCAGTCGTACTTGTTTTATCCATTTATCTGATATATGCCGTTTTGGAAAGGTATAGTACGAACGCAGTCCTTTTTACCATTATTCATGTCATAACATTTTCTATTTTTTTACCGATTCATTTATTTCTCATTCGAAACGAGCCAACGAAATATTAGAATCTACTAAAGATAATCATGTTTATTGTTGAACGTTTAATATATGAAAAAGGCTATCGCGTGTGGCGATAGCCTTTCTGGATCGTAATTCTAAGCGAGCCACTTT
>NZ_JBALQK010000177.1:8604-8735 GCF_036965845.1 Bacillus sp. JJ1127
AGCCACTTTCGCTTTTTATGGAATCCAGCTCCAGTGGCTAGAATGTTCGGTGGCTTCGCTTCTTCCGGCGAGGTAAAAAGCACCTCTATGTCAGAAGCTCCATCCCCCTCACATTCTAAGCGAGCCACTTT
>NZ_JBALQK010000177.1:8797-23998 GCF_036965845.1 Bacillus sp. JJ1127
AGCCACTTTCGCTTTTTATAATTACATTAAGTAACGTAGATAAATATAAATGTGAGAAATGATTAATGACACAATCATAATTGGGAAACCGACTTTTAAGAAGTCCATGTAGCTGATTTTATGCCCTTCGCGGTTTGCGATTCCTGCTACGATTACGTTGGCAGAAGCGCCGATTAATGTTCCGTTTCCACCTAGACAAGCTCCTAATGCTAATGACCACCATAGTACATCCATTTGTACATCAGAAGGTGATAGCCCAAGACCAACTGCCATATCGTTAATAAGTGGAATCATTGTTGCAACGAATGGAATGTTATCAATTGTTGCTGATGCAATACCGGATACCCATAAAATAAGGATAGATGCGTAAGAAATATCTCCGCCTGTTAAACCAATTACTTTTTGAGCTAACGTTTTGATAAGTCCGATATCAATAAGCCCGCCAACGAGTACGAATAGCCCCGCGAAGAAGAAGATTGTAACCCACTCTACATTAGCGAATACATCTTCAATTTCATGTTCTTTCACACCGATTAACATAAGTACAGTAGCACCAGTTAAAGCGATTACAGCAGCATCAATGTGGAAAATAGAATGAGTCATGAAGCCGAGGATTGTAAGTCCAAGTACTGTTAAAGATTTTTTCATTAATACAGGATCTTTAATGTATTGTTTTTCATCTAAGCTCATTAATTTTTTTACTTGTACAGGATCAGCAATTAGTTGCTTACGGTACATAAAGTACAGCATGAATGCTACAACTGCAATGATGATTATTACGATAGGTGCTAGATTTAATAAGAAAGCATTGAAATCTAAGTGCTTATTTGCAGAACCAATCATAATATTTGGTGGGTCACCAATTAATGTTGCAGTTCCTCCGATATTTGAAAAAATAATTTCGGAAAGCAAATATGGAACAGGATTTACTTGTAAAATGCGCGTAATAGATAGAGTAACTGGAACAACAAGAAGTACTGTTGTTACGTTATCTAAAAATGCAGAACCAAGCGCGGTAAGCAAAGAAAGAGAAATTAAAATTTTAATTGGATTTCCGTGCGCTTGTTTAGCTGCTTTAATAGCAACATATTGGAATACGCCTGACTTGCTCGTGATGTTTACTAAAATCATCATACCGATGAGCAGTGTGATTGTTCCCCATTCAATATGTTTTGTAAAAGCAGCGTGCAAGTCAACGACGCCAAAGATTACCATAAGTGCTGCACCAAGAAGTGCAATAACAGCACGATTAATTTTTTCTGAAATGATAATGGCATATGTAATTAAAAAAACTGCGATAGCAAAGAAATATTGCCAGTTTGCGATTTCTTGCGTTGTTTCGTGCAAAAACTTCATCTCCTTTCGGTTACCCTTCTTAGTGTGTCAAAAAGTTCTAGAAGAAACACACTTATCGCCATTATAAAGTAGAAAAATGTTGTATGTAAATGAAAGGGGTTATTTTGTCATATTTTCTATACAAATGAATTTTTCTTTTTTTCTGAAAATATTTGTGGTTATTTGACATATACATAAGATACATCCAACCTGAATGTTTAAAATGGAATGAGCATTCGAGCCTGTTCGTGTAGGAGTGTAAAGGAGACAGAATGATAAGGAAGGGATCGTATGGATGAACAACAATTTTTATTTTTAGATTTTGAGTTCACGATGCCTCAAAATCGGAAGAAGCCAAAAGGGTTTTTCCCGGAAATTATTGAGGTGGGACTCGTATCGGTTGTGAATTGTGTAGTAGAAGATACGTATTCATCTTATGTAAGGCCAGAAACTTTTCCAAGTTTAACAGACCGGTGTAAAAAATTTTTAGGAATTCATCAGGAAGCGGTGGACGATGGGATTTCTTTCTTGGAACTTGTTGAGAAACTTGTTCAGTATGAAAATCGTTGTCAGCCAACAATTGTAACGTGGGGAAATATGGATATGAAGGTATTGAAACATAATTGTGAAGCGGCAGGAGTCAAATTTCCATTTTCAGGACAATGTAGAGATTTATCGCTGGAGTATAAACGATTCTTCGGGGAGCGAAACCAAACAGGATTATGGAAAGCGATTGAGGCGTACGGAAAAGTAGGGACAGGAAAGCATCATTGTGCGCTTGATGATGCGATGACAACATATAATATTTTTAAGCTTGTCGAAAAAGATAAAGAGTATTTAGTAAAGCCAGCTCCGCCAACATTAGGTGAGCTTATTGATTTTTCACAGGTGTTAAAGAAAGTAAGTACACAGTAACGATCAAATTACAAAAGATGTAATTTGATCGTTTTGTTTTTTACAATTTATAATCTTGTTTTAATTGCTGAAGCGTTTGTAAACTACGCTGTGCAAACGGTGAATCATCTTCTGAAAATGAATTCATTTGTGCTTCTAATGCCGCCTTCAGAGATTCTTTATAATCCGGGATATCCCCTTCATATTTTTTTACCATTGTTTGCGGAATATTTGTTTGTTCGCGAAAAGCTAAAGCGCGTCGCTCATGGAAAAATGGTACATCCGCTTGTTTTACGTTATGTAAGTCCCCTTGCGTAGGATGTTTTAAAACAGCTAGTACTTTCACAACGTAACTTCCAGGGCGGCTGTTTGTAATCTCACCGATATACTTTCCTGTTTTATAAATGCCAGTAACGATTTCTCCAATTTCAAATGTTTCTTTCATATTTTTCACCTCAATTTTATAGTAAGGAAAGAGTGAGATGGAGTCAAAGAAATCATCTGTAAAGAATAACATTCCGCTGTGGAATGTCCTTGAGAATATAGGGGAGTTACACTATAATTTATGGTGATATAACAGAAGATTCTGAAAGGTGTTGAAGAAATGAAAATATGTATTGTTTGCTTTGATGACTTCACAGATATAGATGTATTTTTTCCATGGGATTTATTAAACAGAGTAAGATTAGTCGGGAACGAAAAGGATTGGGAGGTTAAACTTGTAGGAACAAAATCAGTACATACATCGGTGGCAGGTCTTGCAATTCCTATGTCTGGGACAATGGAAGAGATAAAGGAATCAGATGCAGTTATATTTGCTAGCGGCCCAGGAGTACAACGGCTTATTTGCGATTCGGACTATTTAAATGAGCTGAAATTGAATCTTGATAAACAGCTGATCGGATCTATGTGTTCAGGTGCTTTAATACTTGGGGCACTCGGATTGTTAACGGGAAAAAGAGCGACTACTTATCCTACAGTGATGAAGCAATTATCGAACTATGATGTTCAAGTTGTGGAAGAAAGGTTTGTGAATATTGGTAACATCTCAACTGCTGCGGGATGTTTGGCCGCACAAGATTTAGTATCGTGGGTTATTGAATCACTTGTGGGAGAAGAAGTAGTGAATCAAGTATTAGAAAGTGTACAGCCAGTAGGAGAAACAGCCACACAAAAACTGTAGAAAAAACAAAGGAGTGATTTTTATGATGCCTTTATATTTTCCGGAAGATAAAACGGAATATATTATTCCAGGGATTGTTTGTTTCTTATTTATAATTGGTGCAATTGCAACGTGGCGTATGTTCATTCGTGTATCAAAACGAGAAGCAGATCGTTTGCAGAAGGTAGAAGAAAGGCTGCTAGCTGAAAAGAAACGCTGATTCGTTTTTGTATGTTTCCCTCTAAGCTCGGACAATCTAAGGGCAGAATGTATTTTGGAGGGAACTGTAATGAAAAAGCAGCTTTTATTTGGATGTTGTATGCTGTTTCTTATGGCAAGTTGTGACAAAGGACACCCAAAAGAAATCGATGTGAAATTATACAATGCTTCCGGTGATAAAGTTGGAACGGCAAAAGTGACTCAGCAAACAAGTGGAGTGAAAATATCGATTAATGCAGAGGGGTTTACACCGGGCACACATGGGTTACACATTCATGAAATTGGGGAATGCAAAGCGCCTAATTTCGCATCAGCTGGTAATCATTTTAATCTAGAGAAGAAAAAGAAACATGGGCTTATGAATCCAAAGGGAGCAGAGAACGGTGATTTACCGAATGTGATTGCTGATGGTTCCGGAAAGATTAAAGCGGAAATTGAAGCACCGCATATATCTCTTGAAGAGGGTAAAACGACGCTTCATCGAAAAGACGGGGCATCAATTATTATTACTGAAAACCCTGATGATGGTATGACACAACCTGTTGGAAAATCAGGGAATCGAATTGCTTGTGGCGTTATTGTAGAAAAGGCATCAGCTACTAAGAAAAAGTAGAAGCTACCTTGAGACGGGTAGCTTTTTTCATTGGCTTATGAAAATGTATGCCAAAGTCGGTTTAGAATTTCTTCTAGGACAGATCTTGGGCAACCGATGTTAGTTCGAATATGTTGTTCTCCGCCTGCTCCATATTTTTCACCTGGCTCGACGATAATTTTCCCCTTTTCTTCGAGTAATTTTGTTCGTTCTTTTTGAGAAAGATTCAAATGTGTACAGTCTACCCAGAGTAAAAAGGTACCTTCTGGCTGGATGACGGAAAGGGCAGGGATATGTTTTTCGATAAATTCACAAGCAAACCGAGCATTTTCTGCTATATATAAACGAATTTCTGTTAGCCATTCATTACATTCCGTGTAGGCGCTTTGCATTGCTGTGTAAGCAAATGTATTTAATCCGTGAAGTCCTTGTCTTTGCTGCACAGATGTAAAGGCGTGGCGGATTTTTTTATCTGGAATAATAATGATGGATGCTTGTAATCCAGCGATATTAAATGTCTTACTTGGTGCCATACAAGTGATGGTGCGCGCTGCTAATTGCTGAGACAATGAAGCAAACGGGGTATGTGTATGGTCTGCGAAAATAATATCTGCATGAATTTCATCTGTAACAACAGTTACATTGTATGTTTCACATAGTGCTCCAAGTTTTGAAAGCTCCTCTTTTGTCCAAACACGGCCAACGGGATTATGCGGACTGCAAAGAAGCATCAGTTTTACTCCTTGCTGAAATTGTGCTTCTAAATGTTCAAAGTCCATTGTGTATGTGCTGCTTTGTAAGAGCAATGGGCTTTCACATAAATGACGCTTGTTTGTTGTGACCATGTCAAAGAATGGCGGGTAAATAGGTGGTTGTACAAGTACAGATTCACCTTCGTTTGTTAAAGCTTGTACGCTTGCACTAAGAGCAGGAACAATACCGGCACTAAATACAATCCACTCCTTTTTTATTTCCCAATTGTATTGGCTTTTCGTCCAATGACAAATTGTATCCATGATTTCTTCTGGCGGTATTGTATAGCCGAAAATAGGGTGCTCAAGTCGTTTTTGTAGTGCGGTTTGAATGGGCATTGGTACTTCAAAGTCCATATCAGCAATCCAAGCATGAAGAAGTTCTTCATTTTTGTATGTATCCCATTTTGTACTATGGGTTCCACGGCGATTTACCGTTTTTTGAAATTGTTGCATAAGTTTGCTCCCCTTCTTTAAAAACGTTTTTTTGTGAAAATTCCCTCTCTTCTTCTAGAATAGCTGATATGATACGATAAAGAAAAGAATTAAAGTGAAAAAGGCGGGAAGCAGATGGGTGCATATGAAAAGATGGTAGAGTTGGTGAAAAATTGGGATCCTTTTCAAATGGGGCCTGAATTTTATGAAACAGAAGCAAGCGATGTTGTGTACGTAGTAAGTGCGTTTGATGATCCGAAATATATTGCGAAAAAAATCCAGCATATTTACTTCATGTCGTTTGAAGAGGTACCAGCAATAGAAAAGTGTGAGAAGTTAGCAGAGGAGTTACTTCTATTAAAAGAAGGCGGAAGTTGTTCATTGTAGGCTGTCGGAAGTTCCGACAGCCTTTCTTAGTAGGAGTATGATATATGTTAAAAAGCGCTAATAGATGGATACTATTGTGCTGAAAAAGCCATGATTTCCTCATAGACATGTTCTGGTTTTTCTTCTGGTAGTAAGTGCCCCACATTTTCGTATGAAATAAATTTAGAATTAGGCAAGTCTTTGTGCAGCCTGTGACCAATATGAACAGGAACAACTCGATCCTTCTCACCCCAAATGAGCAGGGTCGGAGTTTTGATTTCTCGTAATTCTGCTGGTGATAAATCTCCTTCCCGATCTCTTATCATTCGTGTTAAAGCAGGGAATATTCGATTATCATAAAAGGGAGCGGCGTAGCCTTTCATCATTTCATCGTCAATTAATGAATGGTCATGAACAACATTCATTAAGTTATGAACAACACCTCTTCGAATAATCCAATTTTTCACATATAAATGGAAAAATGGTAAGTAGGAAGAATAAATGAGAGGTAAATTTGCGCGATGTAAGTAGCTAGAGCTACAGAGTAAAATGGTCTTTGTAATTAAATCAGGTCGGATGTGATTGACATAGAGTGAGATTTGTCCGCCCATAGAATGGCCAACTAGTACAATATTGGAGAGTTGTAAATGCTCTACTAAATCGATAATAATAGTTGCTAAATTATGATAGGAATATTTAAATTGATTCGATTTATCACTTTTCCCAAACGGTGGTAAGTCAAGGGCAATTACTGTTCCTTCTTGTGCAAGTAAAGGGATTAATCGCCGATAACTAAATGAAGAAGAAAGAAATCCATGAACGAGTACGAAAGTTGGTCGTTCTTTTTTATTATTATGTTCATACAATTCGTAATGAACGGTAGTACCGCGAGTGGAAAAAGTGAAGTAAGGACATTCAGATTGATGTTTCATTTTTTGTCACTCCATTGATTTTTGTTCATATCATCTCCCAGTAAAAAAGGATTTATGTTAACAAAAAAAGGCAAGATGGAGGTCCATCTTGCCTTTTTTATTATGATAAGATTCATCCGCGGACAATATTAGGCGGTGTTTTTCCTTGTAACCCTGCAACTAAATTTTCTGCAGCGGTCATCGCCATTTGGCGTCGTGTCTTTAATGTCGCAGATCCGATGTGCGGTAAAGTAACAATGTTTGGTAAAGATAAGAGCGGATTATCTTTTTCAACTGGCTCTTGTGTAAATGTATCGATGCCTGCTGCAAAGATTTTCTTTTGCTCTAATGCATCGATTAATGCAGACTCATCTACCGTTTTTCCGCGGGAAGCATTAATGAAAACTGCTGTTTCTTTCATTAATGAAAATTCCTTTTCTCCAATGAGATGATAGGTTTCTTCTGTTAATGGAGTTAGGAGAACAATGAAATCAGATTGCTTTAGTAGTGTGTGTAAATCACAGTACGCAGCATCAAACTTTTGTTCAGCTTCTTCTTTACGGCGACGATTATAATAAAGGACATTCATATCGAATCCGAATTTCGCTCGTTTAGCAACAGCTTCTCCAATTCGGCCCATACCAATAATTCCAATTGTACTATGATGTACATCTAGTCCAAAGTGTTCCTTTGTAATCTCGGCATCCCAATCACCATTTTTCACATAAGAATCAAGCTCACATACGCGGCGCCCAGCTGATAGCATCAGAGCGAAAACAAGATCAGCCACTGTATCATCCAATACATATGGTGTATTTGTTCCAATCACATTTCTCTTTTGCATTGCTTCTAAATCAAAATTATCATAGCCAACAGAAATGTTGCTCACAACTTGTAGATGAGGAGCTGCTTGTAACAATTCTTCATCGATTTTGGTACCGAAGTTAAGCAAGCCATGTTTATCTTGTATTTTCTCTAATAAAACTTCACGAGGTATTTTTTCATTACGATCCCACTTTTCATATTCACAATGCTCAGAGAGGTATGCTTCTACAAATTTTGGAACGCGTTCAGCAATATATACTTTTGATTTCACGGTTTCAGCCCCTTTCCTTTTTATTTTTACATAATTCTCTAAAAAAATCTTCTTTTCAAACACAAAAGAGTATTTGTATAATTTAGAAAAAACAAAAGGGAGGATGCATTATATGATGACTGAAAAAGAATTAGAATTGTTAGCATGCCTTGAAAAAAACAGTCGTTTATCCGTAGAAACGTTAGCAAAAATGTTAAATATAGAAGTAGACGAAACAAAAGAAATGGTCGCAAAATTAGAAAGTGAAAAAATCATTGTGGATTATGTTACACATATCGATTGGACAAAGGTGAAAGAACATACTGGTTTAACAGCAATGATTGACGTGAAAGTTACACCAAAGCATGGTGTCGGATTCGATGCAGTTGCTGAGCAAATTTACCGTTATTCAGAGGTGAAATCGGTTTATTTAATGTCAGGGACATATGATCTTTCTATTACGTTAGAAGGAAAGAGTATGGCTGAAGTGGCAACATTTGTTTCAGAAAAATTAGCAACGATTGAATCGGTTGTTTCAACAACAACGCATTTTATTTTGAAGAAATATAAACATGAGGGCATTATTTATGAAAAAACTGATGATGATAAACGAATTGTGGTGACACCATGAAGCGGTTTGAACTATCAAGATCAGCAGAATCTTTACAGCCATCCGGCATTCGTAAGTTCTTTGACTTAGCGGCAGGGATGAAAGGTGTTATTTCACTTGGAGTCGGAGAGCCAGATTTTGTTACGCCATGGAATGTAAGGCAAGCATGTATTCGTTCATTGGAAGAAGGATACACAGCATATACTGCAAATGCAGGATTATTAGAGTTGCGTCAAGAAATAGCAAAGTACCTTCAAAAGCAATTTCATGTTTCCTATGATCCAAATGAAGAAATTATTGTTACAGTTGGAGCAAGCCAAGCGTTAGATGTGGCGATGCGTGCTATTGTAAATCCAGATGATGAAGTAATCATTATTGAACCGAGTTTTGTGTCTTATGCACCGCTTGTCACATTAGCTGGCGGGGTACCAGTTCCAGTAGCAACTTCTTTAGAATCTGCGTTTAAAGTACAGCCAGAGCAAATTGAAGCGGCTATTACAACGAAAACGAAGGCTATTTTACTTTGTTCCCCAAATAATCCAACGGGAGCACTTTTAAACAGATCTGAATTAGAAAAGTTAGCAGTAATCGTTGAAAAGTATAATCTCATTGTATTGTCGGATGAAATTTATGCGGAGCTTGTATATGATGAGGCTTATACGAGTTTTGCTAGCATTCAAAATATGCGTGACCATACAATCTTAATTTCAGGATTTTCAAAGGGATTTGCGATGACTGGATGGCGTCTTGGAATGATTGCGGCTCCGGTACATTTTTCAGAATTAATGCTTAAAATTCATCAATACTCCATGATGTGTGCACCGACAATGTCACAGTTCGCAGCATTAGAAGCGCTTCGCTCTGGAAACGATGAAGTGATTCGAATGAGAGAAAGTTATAAAAAACGCCGTAACTTTATGACGACATCATTTAATGAGATGGGCTTAACATGTCATATGCCGGGAGGAGCGTTTTATGTATTCCCTTCCATTTCCTCAACTGGATTGTCTTCAGCGGAATTTGCAGAACAATTATTGTTAGAAGAAAAAGTAGCAGTTGTTCCCGGAAATGTCTTTGGTGAAAGCGGTGAAGGATTTATTCGTTGTTCGTATGCAACTTCGTTTGAACAGCTTATGGAAGCGATGAAGCGAATGGAGCGATTCATGGAGAATAAAAAAAGGACAAAACAGAATACGTTTTGTCCATAAAAAGGGGGGGAATACTAGAAAGCCATGTGTTAGTATTCTATCCCAATATTTTAAAAATATACGCATTAAAGGAAATTTTTTCATGAATTTTGAATGATATAGGAGCTAGTGGTATAATTTACTAATATGAGGGGGCTTTTCTTAGCAGGAGTTACTTTCGCCTGAGAATGAGCTTTCGCCAATCGGATATTTATCTTGTTATTTGCGGGCGGTTGCATCTGCGACTCTTTTTGTATGTTTGGCAGATGTCTTGCCAATTGCAAGTAGTGGGGAAAATGGTAAACGTATGGGAGTGTTTCATATGTCAGAACAATATACAGCAGGAGTGGTTGTAAAAGGGAAAGTGACTGGAATTCAAGATTACGGTGCATTTGTAGCATTGGATGAAGCAACACAAGGACTTGTGCATATATCTGAAATTACAAATGGATATGTAAAAGATATTCATGACTTTTTAAAGGTCGGAGATACAGTAGAAGTAAAGGTACTTTCAATTGATGAAGAACACAGAAAAATGAGTTTATCGTTAAAAGCAGCGAAGGGAAAGCAAGGAAAAGTTCTTGTACCGAATCCGTCTGATAAAGGATTTAATACGCTGCGTGAGAAGCTAACAGAGTGGATTGAAGAATCACAGTTATCAAAGTAAAAGAGGATCGCTATATGAGCGACCCTCTTTTACTTTATATTATGATATATATTAGCAAATATGATTGCAAGCAATCATATTCGTATGTCGGATGGGAAGGATGACATACTTGTTATCGAACTTCATTCGTTTCTGGGTGAGTGCCAAGATTTTCGGATGGCTTGAATAGTAAACCAAGGTTAATGAGCCCAGAAATACCAACGATACCGTAAATAATTCGTGCGAGAGCAGCGTGTTGTCCACCGAAAATAGCTGCTACTAAGTCAAATTGAAAGAATCCAATAAGTCCCCAGTTGACGGCGCCAATTACAGTGAATACTAATGCAATACGTTGTAAAGTACTCATTTCAAATAGCCCTCCTTAAATATGAAGCATAAGCAAGCCTTTTGTTATAAAGTATAATCGCACTTTAAGAGGCTTAACTCTCTTATAGAATGGTTATCTTTTGCTGTTTTTATACATCAAAAAATATCCATCATAAGATATATACATCTATACCAAAAAATGAGGATTTTTATACGAAAAATGAACTTTTTTAAAAAAATAAATATTGGTTGCGTTTACAATTCTGCAATCGCTTGATTTACAACTTCAGTTTCGCTAAAGTGAATACAGAAATACATATACATAATTGGAGGGAAAAAGATGAGCACACATGTAACGTTCGATTATTCTAAAGCGTTATCGTTCATCAGTGAACACGAACTAACTTATTTACGTGATGCAGTAAAAGTATCACATCATGCAATCCATGAGAAAACTGGAGCTGGGAACGATTTCCTTGGGTGGGTAGAGCTTCCGCTTCAATATGACAAAGAAGAATTTACTCGCATTCAAAAATGTGCTGAGAAAATTAAAAATGACTCTGATATTTTACTTGTTGTAGGTATTGGTGGTTCTTACTTAGGAGCACGCGCAGCAATTGAAATGTTAAACCATTCTTTCTACAATATGCTTTCTAAAGAACAACGTAAAACTCCACAAGTGCTATTTGTTGGACAGAACATTAGCTCCACTTACATGAAAGATTTAATGGACGTATTAGAAGGGAAAGACTTCTCCATTAATGTTATTTCCAAATCAGGTACAACAACTGAACCTGCGATTGCATTCCGCCTATTCCGTAAATTATTAGAAGAGAAATATGGAAAAGAAGAAGCACGTAAACGTATTTATGCAACAACTGATAAAGCGCGCGGTGCTTTAAAAACATTAGCTGATGAAGAAGGATACGAAACGTTCGTAATTCCTGATGATGTTGGCGGTCGTTTCTCTGTATTAACACCAGTTGGTTTATTACCAATTGCAGTTAGTGGCCTAAATATCGAAGAGATGATGAAAGGTGCAGCTGCTGGACATGACGACTTTGCGAAATCAGAGCTTGAAGAAAACCCAGCTTATCAATACGCAGTTGTTCGTAATGCTCTATATAACAAAGGTAAAACGATTGAAATGCTTGTTAACTATGAGCCAGCACTTCAATACTTTGCTGAGTGGTGGAAACAATTATTTGGTGAAAGTGAAGGAAAAGATCAAAAAGGTATTTTCCCATCTTCAGCAAACTTCTCTACTGACTTACATTCATTAGGTCAATACATTCAAGAAGGACGTCGCGACCTATTTGAAACAGTTCTTAAAGTGGGTAAATCTACACACGAACTAAAAATCGAAAAAGATGAGAACGATTTAGATGGCTTAAACTACCTTGCTGGTGAAACTGTAGACTTCGTAAACACAAAAGCGTACGAAGGTACATTACTTGCACACAGTGATGGCGGAGTACCAAACTTAATCGTAAACATTCCAGAATTAAATGAGTATACATTCGGTTACCTTGTATACTTCTTCGAAAAAGCATGTGCGATGAGCGGCTACCTACTAGGTGTAAATCCATTTGACCAACCAGGTGTAGAAGCATACAAGAAAAACATGTTCGCTTTACTTGGCAAACCAGGATTCGAAGAACTAAAAGCAGAATTAGAAGAACGCTTGAAATAGGGAAAGCGGAAATGGCTCGTTCAGAATGGGAGGGGGATGGAGCCTCTGACATAGAGGCGCTCTTTGCCTCGGTGGAAGAAGCGAAGCCACTGACCATTCTAGCCATTGAAGCTGGATAGTAGAAAAGCGGAGCTGACTGTTTAGGCCTGTCGGCTAAGGTTCTTTCGTACAGAAAGCGCTTTACTTTCTCGTGCGGAAGGTTCTTAGACGGAAAGGCCTAGGAGGCATAGCTGGACAAGGAAAAGCGGAAGCGGCTTGCTCAGAAACGAAGGGCATTGCAGCTGAACAAAAAAAGCTGTTGGGATCATCCCAACAGCTTTTTTTACGGTAAGGAAGGGGCAAATCGTGCAGAAGAGGCGATGTGCTGTGTCGAAATGCCGATATGTTAATGCTAGAACAAATGTGAACCGGGCATGCTAAGAGAAAATCGAGGAAGGGTGAATGGCTTGATCCTGATTCAATCAGATTTAGAAGGTCGTACGTATGCTTTGTTTCAACTAGAGGAAACGTTAAAGCCACTTGGCTATAGCATTGGTGGCAATTGGGAGTATGACAATGGTTGTTTTGATTATAAGGTAGATGAGGATGATGGATATCAATTTTTAAGAGTCCCATTTACGGCGGTGGAAGGAGAGCTTGATAGGCCTGGTGTAGTCGTCCGGATTGAAACACCATATCTCCTTTCACATGTATATCAAGACGAACTGGATGATCAAGTAAATACATTAGCAGCTGGAACAAGTGGATTAGATCAGTTTGCGGAGCCGCAAGATGCAGACGGGGATATAAAAAGAAAATATATTGATATCGGAAAGGCCTTAGTAAAAGAGCTAGAAAAGCATCTTATTAATGTTTAATTAAGATAAATACGTCGCTTTCAATAATAACGAAGGAATGAACGGGATTGATATGATATTGTTCATTTCGCTGCACACCTAGCAGTAAGATGTCCTGTTTTAAAAGCGAACTACTGCAAACTTCGAAAGTTTTTCCAATATAGGATGAAGGAGTATTCATTAGCTGTAATCTACTTTCTGATATTTCATTATAAAGGGTAAATAATACACCTGAAATAGAAGGGAATAAAAGAGATGCAGTAAAAACATAGCTTGTTAATTTATTTCCTTCTATAATTTCGTTTGCTCCCGCTCTAGTTGCATTTTGAATTTGTTCAGAAGTAAGGAGTTCAGCGATGCAATGAATGTTTGGGTTTAGCCCTTTGGCAGTTAAAATATTTAGAATGGATTGTGTATCAGCCAAGCTTTCGTTTTTTTCTTTGTCTGCAGTTATTAAAATCGTGTGAGCTGTCTTAATGTTGGCTTTTAATAAAGTTTGATCGTGATGCGGGCATCCTTTAATAAACTCTAAGTGATGAAAGGGCTTCGGGAGTAAAGAAAGTGTTTCGTCTATTAAAACGATATTAAGATTTGGCTCTAAAACATGCATTTGACTTACCACTTGTTTGGCTCTTTCATTCCAACCGACAATAATCATATGCCCGTGACAAGTTGCGGCATCTTCACCTTTAATTTTCATATATTGCTTGTTGATCATTTCGGTAGCGAATAATACCATGTAATAAGAGCAAAATCCTGTTCCTAATAAAATAAGAAGTATACCGAGCAGTTTTCCTAACGATGTATGCGGGACGTAATCACCGTACCCGACAGTAAAAATTGTAACAAGCGACCACCATATCCCATCAAGCCATGTAGAAAAATACTTTGGTTCTAATTTATATATGATAAAGCCAAAAACAGTAGTAAGAATGATAATAAAGCTAATTAAGCGAAAAATAATGGAGTCGCGAAATACATCCACTAGGTTAGCGCGTGATTTCAAAATCGTATACCTCCTTCTTATCATGTAAGGCTACATTCATTGTTACCATTATGGAAAAAAGAAAAACTCTCTATTTTGTAAGAGAGTTGTTTTGCGCTGAGAAATATTACATACTTTCAACTTCCGTTTGTTGAACACTTTCGAGATGCTGCAAGGCATAATAAACGTCAGCTGTATGTTTTTTTTGATCAACAGACAATTTAAGGTGTAAAAAGTGAGAGCCGTTCTCTAATGTTTTGAGTTTCATGTTTTTAACTTTTATGCCCATTTCCTTGATTTCTTCAATCACAATAGGGATGTTATTCATATCCCGTACAACCAGTTTAACAGCGATATCTCGCTGCCTTAGTGATCTAGGGCCTAAAAATTTCATTGTTAACGGTATAAGTTCGACACTAATCATAAGGAAACACATACCGAAAACCGCTTCAAGATAAAAACCAGCTCCAACAGCAATTCCAATACCGGAAGCACCCCAAATCATAGCAGCAGTAGTTAATCCTGCAATGCTGTCATTTCCTCTTCTTAAAATAACGCCAGCACCTAAAAAACCGATTCCTGAAACAATTTGAGCTGCAAGGCGAAGTGGATCCATGTTCATGTGATCTGTATGAGGTAAATTATAAGCAGCTTTAATAGAAACAATGGTAAGGAGGCAACTAATAATAGAGATGACTAAGCAAGTTTTTAAACCGAGTGGCTTTTTCTTTAATTCACGTTCTAAACCAATAGCGAATCCTAAAATAGCAGAGAGACCTAGCTTAATTAATAAATCGGTATAGTCCATATGTATTCCTCCTCATCTGTTTGTTTACTGTAATGTGGCAATAATATATGAGTAAAATAGTTACTCGTAACTTAAAGCTTCTATCAAGTTTGATATGACTTCCTGTCTTTGTAAAGAATATATGTAGTAATTTGTTAGAGATGAAAATGACTATAGTGAAAAAGGGCATTTTGTTTAAGTATATGAGGTTAAAACAGAAACTTGGTTATTTTTATAAAAAGTTTTAAAAGGGTGTTGCATTTCAGATTTTCACATGATATATTAATAACCGTCGCTGATGCGAAACAGCAGAAAGCGAAAAAAGAAATTAAAAACTTTGTTGACATCGAAAAACGAAGATGTTAACATAAGGGAGTCGCAAATGAGCG
>NZ_JBALQK010000178.1:0-2371 GCF_036965845.1 Bacillus sp. JJ1127
CCATCAATTAAAAAACCGATATACAACCCCTCTTTTTCGGTGGGAGCCGGAATCCGCCGATGCATAGAAGCGGTCAGATCCTTTTCCTGCCCCAGGCCAAGTGAAACTAAAGAGAGAAAACGAGTGCAGGTCACTTTTTGTTCTTCATAGCCGTGATTTATATGCTGGAAAATTAAAATGGATATATATAGAACTTTTAAAAAAGAAGAAAGATAGAAAACCTTCTGGTGAAACAGGAGGTTTTCTATTATGTTGATTAGTTTTTTTGTTTCATTTTAATAAAGAAGAGTGAGAATAGAAGAATTCCCTTCAAACATAAAGGTTGAAGGGAATTCTTCTATTTTTATAGTCTAGATTAATGGAAGTAATACAAATACTTTATATTTAGAATATTTTTATCCTGAAAATGTAGTAAAGAGTAGATATGCATTTAAAATAGCGATAATAATAGCAATGAACCAAGCGATCATTTTGGTCCAAAGTGAGTTTGTGAATTCACCCATTTTCTTTTTGTCACTAGTAAACATAATAAGTGGAATAACTGCAAATGAAAGTTGAAGAGATAGGATAACTTGGCTTAATACTAAAAGATCCGTGGTTCCTTTTTCTCCATATATTAGTGTTACAATGACCGCAGGTATAATTGCGATTAAACGCGTAATTAAGCGGCGAATCCATGGTCGTAAGCGAATATTTAAAAAACCTTCCATTACAATTTGCCCAGCTAACGTTCCTGTTAATGTAGAATTTTGTCCTGAGGCTAATAAAGCAACGGCAAATAATACGCTCGCAACCCCACTTCCAAGAATCGGATTTAACAATTGATAGGCATCTTGGATTTCCGCTACTTCGGTATGCCCTGTTGTATGAAAAGCAGACGCTGCTAATATTAAAATTGATGCATTAATAAATAAAGCTAACATTAATGCGATCGTGGAGTCAATCACTGAAAATTTAATCGCTTCTCGTTTTCCTTTGGGCGTTTCTTCATAATTTCTCGTTTGCACAATAGAAGAATGTAAATACAAATTATGTGGCATAACCGTAGCTCCTAAAATTCCAAGTGCAATAAATAGCATTTCAGGATTTTGAATAATCTCTTTACTTGGAACAAATCCTTTTGCAATCTCACTCAGTTGTGGCTGCGACATAAAGAGTTCCACACCAAAACAAACGGAAATGGTTGCAATTAAACTAATGACAATGGCTTCAATATAACGAAATCCTTTATTTTGTAATAAAAGTACTAATAAGATATCAAATGAAGTAATGCATACGCCCCATACAAGAGGAATATGAAATAAAAGGTTTAACGCGATAGCGGAACCTATCACTTCCGCTAAATCACAAGCTGCAATAGCTAATTCACATAGTATCCATAAAACAAATGACACAGGCTTACTGTAATGATCCCGACATGCTTGTGCTAAGTCTCTTCCTGTTACAATCCCTAACTTTGCAGATAGTGCCTGCAAAATAATAGCCATAAAGTTAGAAATCAAAATGACGGATAGTAACGTATAGTTATAAGCAGATCCTCCAGCTATCGATGTAGCCCAGTTTCCAGGATCCATGTATCCTACTGCAACAAGATAACCTGGTCCCATAAATGCAAGGAGCTTTCGAAGGGAATTTCCCTTCTTCGGTACCTTCATACTTTTATACACTTCTCGTAAGCTAGGATCGTTGTTGTGTTGCCGCCAACCTTCTTGATGTGATACAGCAACCGCATCTTGCCTTTTGGCTGTTTCTAATTCATCCATAACGTATCCTCCCCTTTTAACTTGTTTTCATTTTGTTCACTGAAGGTGAAATGAAAGATGGTGTAGTATTTTTTTATTTTTAAAAACCTAAAATAGGGTTTTATTTTTTCTTTGTGGCAAAAATATGGTGTTACACTTTTGAATTTTACCTAAACCAACTTTTTTAGCCTAGTATAAAAATATGATGTGTGATTAAATTTTATGCAAAAGAAAGAAGATAGGTGAGTATAAATAAGATTACTTTTGTCATGAAACATATGTACTTGTTAACAGACAACATAGGAAGCTTGAGAGGGACTCAATTGGTAATGCCTTTGATGCTATTTTCAGTTGTATCTCGTATGATTCAAAATCCGAAACACGCAGGATAAGTCTCCTATGAACGGTATGAGACAACAAAAGAAAAAACTACGTTAAATTCTTATACAATATTATGGTGGAACACGAATTCACCTTAATTTGATGGCGATGTGTTGGTACCCCATGCCCATCAAGCTAAGCTTATATAAATTTAATTTCACGTGAGATTTTTCTTTTTGTGAAATGTTCCATTAAAAAATGTTCTAGACTATAGAAAAAAGTATTAGACTATTAAAAAATAGTTGTAG
>NZ_JBALQK010000179.1:0-4488 GCF_036965845.1 Bacillus sp. JJ1127
CTATAGGGTACATTTTAAAAGAAGTGAGGGCTTTAAAATTTTGTAGTAGATCTATTGTTCGAGAGCTGTTCTAGATAGAATACTCCTTTCTCAATAGCAGTCTCTACATAACCGACGATTTGATCAAATGTGAACACTTGTAAGTTTGTATGCAAATCTTGCTTGGGGTACAGCAAATCATCAAAAATAAGCTTTTTAAAAGCTAGCACATTTTCTTCTGTTACTTCCTCAAACTTTGGTATGTTTGCATGTTGATTAAGGATAGAAAGGAATTGCTGCTCTTTATCGTAATGATGTAATAGTTTTGCATTCAACAGTTTAAAGTCGTTATGATACAGGGGTAAAATTGTTTTGTCATGCTCGATTCTATTTTGGAGCCAAGGAAGAAAAAAGCCGTGTAGCCAATTATCATCAGCAATAAGATGCGTATAATATCCTAAAATAAAAGGGGAATCCATGAATGATTCATATTTATGAAAAAATGAATCATAATCGATTCTTCTTGTATAGTTCTTTGTTGTACCAGCATAGAAATGGGAAGCTTCTTTTTCTTTTTTTGAATGAACTGCATCGGGAGCTACGCCGCCGAGCAAGAAAGAAGTTTTATCTTGAATGGATAATCTCTCTGCAATACCATTTGCAATAATTAAATGCATAATGCGTGATCCCATGAATGACACCTCTATTTCATGTATTCATTTTAGGGAGTAGACTGGACGTTTAGTATAACTTTCCCCACACTCTGTCTACTTTCGACCCATTCATGTGCTTTCCCTGCATCTTGAAGTGTAAAACGTTTACCAATTTCAATTTGCAGGCTTCCATCACGTAAATAATGAAAAACTTGATCAGCGGTATGACAGAGTAATTGAGGACGTTTCTTTCGAGTTGTTCCAAAGCTAAAGCCAAGAATAGAACGACAGCTTGCATGTAAATCTTTTGTACGGAATGTGCCAATTTCACCGCTCGTATTACCAAAATGGACAAGGCGACCGTAGTAAGCTAAACACTCCAAGCTTTTTTCTGATACTGTACCAGAAATCGAATCCAAAATAACATCGGCACCTTTACTACCAGTAAGTTCATTTACCTTTTCACTAAAATCTTCATCTTGATAACAAATAACATGATCAGCCCCAGCTTCTAAAGCGATTTTCTTTTTTGCTTCACTTCCGACTGTTCCAATGATTTTTTCAGCGCCTAATAGTTTAGCTAATTGAATAGCCGTTGTTCCAATTCCGCCGGCAGCTGCATGAATGAGGACTGATTCACCTTGTTGTAATCTTGCGACATTTGCAAGCAGGTTATAACTCGTAAAAGATACGATAGGACAAGCGGCTGCAGTTGTAAAGTCAATTTCATCAGGTAATACAAAGGTAAGGTTTTCATTTGCGACAACATATTCAGCATACGAACCAGTAAGAGGAAAGGCGATTACACGCTGTCCTACACGAATATTTTTCACATCTGAACCTACTTGTTCTACAATTCCTGCCGCATCTATACCTGGAATAAATGGGAGTTTTCCATTCCCCTTTTTGCCATAGCGCGATTTAATATCGGCAAAATTGACGCTTGTCGCGATAACGCGAATTAATACTTGCTTTTCATTAAAAGTCGGCATATCTATTTCTGTATACTTCATTGTTTCAGGTCCACCAAATGCAGTTACAATAATAGCCTTCATAATATATCCCCCTAAAATAGATTCTATATATGATTTTAAAGACCTATCATAAAATAGAAAATTATATAATTGTTATAAAAGGCTATAAGTAGACGTTATAAAACGATTTATTCGTGTATATAAAAATTTATGTTAAAAAAATCGAACGAAATGTTTTTTACTTGCCAATATATAGTATAAGACAAAGGAGGGATGATAAATGGACGGGGAAACAGACTATCAGCGTCTTATTCAATTAACTCTATCAGGAAATCAAGAAGCATATAGTGAACTATATGATAAAACAATTCAAGATGTTTATAAGACAGCCCATTTTTTGATAGAGGAAAAGACAGATGTAGATGATGTGGTTCAAGAGATATACATACAGTTATATCAATCACTTAGTAGATATGATACAGAAAAATCCTTTCGGCCATGGTTAATAGGGCTTGCGATAAGGCAAATCCACTCATATAGGAGAAAAAGGTGGATGCGCTTACGTATTGTCAAGAAAGCTGAGGAACAGAGACAGCCAATTGAATTTGATTTTTCTAGTAATGTTGTGAACAAGATTTCGAATCAAAAGCTTATTGCACTCATTCATAAATTACCTTACAAATTGAAACAAGTTATTATACTACGGTATTTACATGAATATTCGCAGGAAGAAGTAGCAAATATTTTACATATTCCAGTTGGGACGGTTAAATCACGAATTCATGCGGCATTAAAGAAATTACGTCAAAAGGAGCAAGTGGAAGAAATCTTTTTAGGAGAGGTAGGGGATATGAAATGAGTTTAGATTATCAAGTAAAAGAATCGCTTCAAGAAGAAGCAAAAGGGATTGTACCACCACCTGAGTTGAAAGAAAAAGTAATGATTCAAATAAAAATGAAGCGCGGAGGGAAAACAATGAAAAAGCGTCTTATTACAGGAGTACTTGCAGCGGCATTATTAATTCCAACGACTGGATTTGCTTATCAATCCATTATGGCAGATGGAATATACGGATCATTTGAAAATTTAAAAAAGCATGCAGGAAATGCAACATTAAAAGGATATATGAGCTTAGATGCTAAATTGTCGCAAGCAAAAGGTGAAATAGGGGAAAAGGAGTATGAAGAGTTTACAAAGCATTTAAAAAAATTAACAAATGCTAAACTTGAATATGGTGATTCAAACGGCAATATTGATTATGACCAATTATCGCCAGCGAAAAAAGAGGAAATGAAAAAGGTATCAATGGAACTTCAGCCGTATTTTGATAAATTGAATGGACACAAATCTAGTAAAGAAGTATTAACTTCTGAGGAATACAAACAGTATATAGATGCCACAATGACTTATGAGAAAGTATTAGTAAAAACGAAATCAAGTGGAGGTATAACCGTAGAAGAAGTTCCTGATGCATACAAAGAGGAGTTTGTAAAAGCGGAACAGTTTATGGAGTATGTAAATGAAAAGGTGCAGTAAGTTACTAAAAAGAAGAGCCTTTATATAGATAGGCTCTTCTTTTTAGTATATAAAAGTTATTATTTAAATTTCCTTACCGCATGTATGGCCACCCTTACAAGGAGAATGGCACTTATAAATAAACCAACATGGTCAACCACTCTTGAACATTGATTGTTTGGCTCTTATATATTGTTGCTAAATGTAATACGTAGATCGAAATACTACCAAATTTGTGTGTTTATGATTGGAAAAGTATATCCTCTTATGATTCCTACTCATTTAGTTAGTAGTTGTTTCCGTTTTTTCTTGTTTTGTAAGATAATCAATAATCCCCATCGCACTGATCTCCATATCGAGTTTGATAACATCGTAAATAGAATGGGTTAATGGTACACCCTGTTTTGTAAGATGTGAGGATACATTTTCAAGCAATAAAGTATACAGTTCATGACTTGCTGTTTCAAAATCTTGATTTTTTTCAAATACTTGTTTCCCTAGGTCAACAAAGATAGGTAGCCAGTATTCAAGTTGTTTATATACTTCAGAAACATGAGAAGATGCACCATAATGCCCAAAATAGATGGAGTCAACATTCATATTTCGAATACGGTCTTTTGCTGCAATCATCGCATCAGGTTGAAACTGTGATGGAGACGTGGTTGGTAAATATAATTCAACGTTCAGATCAATCAATTCTCGATAATAAATACCAATTGTATCGCCTGTGAAAATACCGTTTGTTAAAGAATCATGGATGCTAATATGGTGTTTTGCATGCCCTGGTGTATCATAAAATGTTAGTATCCGGTTTTCAGAGATTTGTAGTGTTTCTCCATCTTGTACGACATGGACGCGGTTCTCTGGAATGGGCAGGATTGGATTAAAGAGTTCATCAAAAGTATCACCATATACTGCTTTTGCACCTTGAATAAGTTTTGTAGGATCAATCATATGACGAGTCCCGCGCGGATGGACAAATAAAGTAGCATTTGGACATTTTTCCATCATTAAGCCAGCTGCACCAGCATGGTCAAGGTGAACATGTGTCACAATAATATTTTTAATATCTGTTAAATTAATACGTAATTGTTGTAAACCATTTAATAGATAGGGAAGAGAAGGGGCAGCACACGTTTCAATTAAAGTAATGTTATCGCCTAATAAAACGTATGTACCTGTACGTTCGTCATGTTGTAAATCGTGATCGTCGATAAGGTATAACTGAGAAGATAATTGCTCTACTTTTTTCACACTTATCACTCCTTGTAGTCTAGTATTCTTTTATTATAAAAGAAAAAGGCAGAAAACGAAAAATCGTTTTCTGCCTTTATGTAATGTTGTTATTTATTTTGGTATTTATTAAT
>NZ_JBALQK010000180.1:0-16873 GCF_036965845.1 Bacillus sp. JJ1127
GTTTTATTGATGTATATATATCTATTACTTTTTCTTAGGAATTTTAATTGTAATTTGATAGTACTCATCAAATTCTTCTTCCTCAGAGTTAACATTTAAACCACTTTTTGCAACCATTTGTAGTGATTGCCTAATTGTATTCATCGCAATTCTCATATCACGACTTACTGCCTTTTGTTTTGCTTTACGCTTTGGTTTTACTTCCTCTAGAAGCTTCGCAATACGCTCTTCGGTTTGTTTTACGTTCAATTGTTTTTCTACAATTTCTTGTAAAACTTTTAATTGTAACTCTTCATTTTTTAAAGGAATAAGTGCACGAGCATGGCGTTCAGTAATGCTCTTTTCTAGTAAAGCCCTTTTAATTTCTTCAGGCAACTTTAATAATCGCAACTTATTTGCGATTGTTGATTGCCCTTTGCCAAGCCTTTGTGCTAGCGCCTCTTGCGTTAAATTATGTAACTCAATTAGCTTTTGATATGCGACAGCTTCCTCAATTGCCGTTAGCTCTTCACGCTGTAAATTTTCAATCAAGGCAACAGAAGCTGTTTCCGTATCATTTAAGTTTTTTATAATTGCGGGAACCTTTTCCCACCCCAATTTCGTTGCTGCACGAAAACGTCTTTCCCCGGCAATAATTTCATAATTGTCTTCTCCATACTGCCTCACAACAATCGGTTGGATAAGCCCATGTGTACGAATCGTTAAAGCTAGTTCATCGATGCGCGCGTCATCAAAAACCGTCCGCGGTTGATAACGATTGGGAATGATATTTGCTATCGGAATTTCTTGTATTTCTTCATATATCTTTTTATCTATTTCTTCATGGCTTTCGTCTTGTAATTCGAATTCGCTCTCTTTATATCCAAAGCCAAACAAACGAGAAAACGTATTTTTCATACATATTCCACCACCTTTGGGCCTATTGAATGTTCTACATAAAAATGTTTCCTATGAAACATTTACGCTTCCATTTATATAATTTAATCTTACGTCTAATAAGATTTATTTTTCAATAGGTAATTTATTGGGCGTCCCTGGCTTACGCGGATATTTCTTCGGTGTTTTACGCTTTTTCTCAATTAATAAAATGTTACGTTCACTTTCTTCAAACGGTAATTGGAACGTAGACATCTCTTTTAATTCCCCGCCAAGTACCTCTAAAGCATACTTACCATTTTCAATCTCTTCATTGGCAGCTGCGCCTTTCATAGCGATAAATGTTCCTCCTACCTTTACAAGTGGTAAACACAATTCACTCAGTACAGAGAGACGAGCCACTGCACGCGCCATTACAACATCATACGATTCACGTACGCCTTCTTTTTTCCCAAATGTTTCAGCACGATCATGACAAAAAGCAACATCACTTAACCCTAATTTTTGGGCTAAATGATTTAAAAAGTTAATACGTTTTTGCAATGAATCAACAATTGTTACTTTCAAGTGCGGGAAACAGATTTTTAAAGGAATACTTGGAAACCCTGCGCCTGCACCTACATCACAAACGGAAAATGGTTTGGAAAAATCATAATAAAAAGCAGCAGTGACTGAGTCGAAAAAGTGCTTTAAATACACTTCTTCTTTCTCCGTAATAGCTGTTAAATTCATTTTCTCGTTCCATTCTACTAATGTTTCAAAGTAGATTTCGAATTGCTCTAATTGCCTAGGAGAAAGGGAAATCCCTCTTTCTCCTAGCATAGATTGAAATTGTTCTATGTTCATCTGGCAATATCTCCTTACTATATTATTGGTTCGATACTCGCGCGATTTTTCCTTGTTCGATGTACACAAGTAAAATGGAAATATCAGCTGGATTTACACCGGAAATACGGGATGCCTGCCCCATAGAAAGAGGACGAACATCTTTTAATTTTTGTCTTGCCTCAGAAGCAATTCCAGAAATTGCATCATAATCAATATCGACAGGAATCTTTTTGCCTTCCATTTTCTTCATACGTTCTACTTGTTGTAAAGATTTTTCAATATATCCTTCATACTTAATTTGAATTTCAACTTGTTCTGCAATTTCATCATTTATTTCTAATTCGCTTGGCGAAAGAAGGCGGATATGTTCATACGTCATTTCCGGACGACGTAGTAAATCACTTGCACGTATGCCATCCTTTAATTCACTTCCACCAACAGTGCGAATCAATTCTTGTACTTCAGGACGTGGTTTAATAATAATGCCTTCTAAACGTGCTTTTTCTTGTTCGATCTGTGTCTTTTTCTCAGAAAAACGCTCATAACGCTCTTCCGGAATTAAGCCAATTTCATGACCAATTTCCGTTAAACGAATATCTGCATTATCATGACGCAATAATAAACGATATTCTGCACGAGAAGTTAGTAAACGATAAGGTTCATTTGTCCCTTTTGTCACAAGATCATCGATTAAAACGCCAATATATGCATCAGAACGCCCTAAAATAACCTCTTTTTTCCCTAAAGAACGACAAGCTGCATTAATTCCGGCCATAATTCCTTGTCCTGCTGCTTCTTCATAGCCAGAGGTACCATTAATTTGTCCTGCTGTATATAAATTTTTAATTTTTTTCGTTTCAAGAGTCGGCCAAAGCTGTGTTGGTACAATCGCATCATATTCAATTGCATAACCTGTACGCATCATCTCAACGTTCTCTAGACCAGGAATTGTTTTCAGCATTTCACGTTGTACATCTTCTGGTAAACTTGTTGATAAACCTTGCACATATACTTCCTGTGTATTACGACCTTCTGGCTCTAAGAAAATTTGATGACGTGGTTTATCATTGAAACGCACTACTTTATCCTCAATTGATGGACAATAACGAGGCCCCGTTCCTTTAATCATTCCAGAATACATTGCAGAGCGATGTAAGTTTTTGTCAATTAAACGATGTGTTTCTTCACTCGTATATGTTAACCAGCATGGAATTTGATCCATGATGAATTTTGTTGTTTCAAAAGAAAAGGCACGTGGTTTTTCGTCACCTGGTTGGATTTCTGTTTTACTATAATCAATAGTATTACTATTCACACGAGGAGGTGTGCCTGTTTTAAATCTAACAAGATCAAAACCAAGTTCCTCTAAGTGCTCAGACAATGTGATAGATGGTTGCTGATTATTTGGACCACTTGAGTATTTTAAATCTCCCATAATAATCTCACCACGTAAAAATGTACCTGTTGTAATTACAACTGTTTTTGCCGTATATTCAGCACCTGATTGTGTAATTACTCCTTTGCATACATCATCCTCAACAATTAAACGTTCAACCATTCCTTGGCGTAATGTTAAGTTTGGTGTTTCTTCAATTGTTTTCTTTAATTCATGTTGATATGAAAATTTATCTGCTTGTGCACGAAGAGCACGTACAGCTGGGCCTTTTCCTGTATTCAACATGCGCATTTGGATGTGCGTTTTATCAATATTACGTCCCATTTCGCCGCCTAATGCATCAATTTCACGAACCACAATCCCTTTTGCTGGTCCACCAACAGAAGGGTTACATGGCATAAACGCTACCATATCCAAATTAATTGTTAACATTAATGTTTTTGAGCCCATTCGTGCTGCTGCAAGACCAGCTTCACATCCTGCATGACCTGCACCGATTACTATGACGTCGTAAGAACCGGCATTGTATCCCATTATTTATTCCTCCTAAGGTTAGCTATCTTTCTAAAACATTTCTATGTTATTTTCCTAAACAAAATTGAGAGAACAATTGGTCGATTAAACTTTCATGAACCGTATCACCAGTAATTTCACCAAGTATTTCCCATGTTCTTGTTAAATCAATTTGAACCATATCAATTGGAACACCGTTCCCTATTGCTTCAATTGCATCTCCAATTGTTTTTTCTGCTTGTGTTAATAAACCGATATGTCTTGCATTAGAAACATATGTCATATCGGCAGATTCGATTGTTCCTTCAAAGAATAGATCAGCTATCGCTTTTTCTAACTCATCTACGCCTCGCTCTTCAATTAGGGATGTTGTAATGATACGATTTTTACCCGCTAATTGCATGACACGTTCCATATCAATTTTCTTTGGTAAATCGGTTTTATTTACAATGACAATAAAGTCTTTTCCTTGTACAGCATGGAATAGTTCTTCATCCTCATTTGTCAATGCCTCACTATAATTTACTACGACTAAGACTAAATCAGCCTGCCCCATCATTTCTTTCGAACGCTCTACACCAATTCGCTCAACAATATCTTCCGTTTCACGAATTCCTGCTGTATCAATGAGTTTAAGCGGTACACCACGTACATTGACATACTCTTCAATGACATCACGGGTTGTTCCTGCTATATCGGTTACAATTGCTTTGTTCTCTTGAACAAGGCTGTTTAATAATGAAGACTTCCCAACATTAGGCCTTCCGATGATTGCAGTTGCAATCCCTTCTCGCAAAATTTTCCCTTGCTTAGATGTTTCCAATATGTTTTGAATTTCACCACGAACATGCGTAGCCTTTTCAATTAAAATATTATGCGTCATTTCTTCTACATCATCGTATTCCGGATAATCTATATTTACTTCTACATGAGCTAATGTCTCTAAAATTTCTTGACGAAGACGACCAATTAATTTGGATAACCGTCCTTCCATTTGATTAATTGCTACGTTCATCGCCCGATCAGTTTTTGCACGGATTAAGTCCATTACAGCCTCAGCTTGAGATAAATCAATACGCCCATTTAAAAATGCACGTTTTGTAAATTCACCTGGCTCCGCTAAGCGTACTCCCTGTGTCAAAATAAGTTGTAATACTTTATTTACTGAAACAAGGCCACCATGACAATTAATTTCTACTATATTTTCACGCGTAAATGTTTTCGGTGCTCTCATAATCGACACCATAACTTCTTCAATAACTTGATCCGTATCTAAATCAACAATATGCCCATAGTGGATCGTATGAGAAGATACTGCCGTTAAATCTTTCCCTTTAAAAATGCGATTGACTTTTTCAATCGCATCCTCTCCACTTACTCGAACAATGGCAATTGCGCCTTCCCCAAGTGCTGTGGAAATTGCAGCAATTGTATCAAATTCCATGTCCTTTCACCTCACTTGTTTATTTCTCTCTATTTCAACATGATTTTTTCCTTCACTAAACTATTAGGATACCATAATGAACCTGTCTACAAAAGAATAATAACTCATTTTATTATGTCCTCATATAAAAACCACTAAACTTATTCACAGTGGATAAGTTTAGTGGTTTCAGTTATCCACAATTATTTTTATAAAGAAAACCTTGAACCAGTAAAAACTTCCTCTATTCCCATTAATTATTTGTCCTGATCAGGATTCTACAAGATACATTCACAGAAAAAAACCGGTACTCAAGCGAGTAACCGGTTATTTGGAAGTTATTACAACATGTCGATGTGGTTCTTTTCCTTCAGAAGTTGTAATTACATTTGGATGATTAGATAATGTTTGGTGAATAATTTTTCGTTCAAAAGAAGGCATCGGCTCTAATACAACACTTTTCTTTGTACTCATTACTTGTTTTGCTAATCGATAAGAAAGTGATTCTAATGTATCTTTTCTTTTACTACGATAGTTTTCAGCATCCACTGTTATGCCAATATACTGTTTTGTACTACGATTCGCAACAAGTTTTGTTAAATATTGTAAAGAATTTAACGTATGACCTCTTTTCCCAATTAAAACACCTACATTTTCACCGGAAATTGTAAATTCTACCTCTCGACCTTTTACAGTTTTTGTAATCACCACATCCACACCCATACTTTGAACAACACTTTGTAAATATTGTTCAGCTTCTTGGATTGGATCTTTTTTTACTACAACTTCCACCACGGCTGGACGATTCCCAATTAAACCTAAGAACCCTCTCTTGCCTTCATCAATAATTTTTATATCAACTTGATCTTTTGAAACTTTTAATTGCCTTAAAGCATCTTGTACTGCCAGCTCGACTGTTTGTCCTTTAGCAGTAATTATACTCACTTGCTTGATCCTCCAGCCTTACTAGCCTTAATTTCTGGCCCTTTGATCAAATACATTTGAGCGACACCAAAAATATTACCAACTACCCAGTATAGAGATAATGCTGCTGGGAAATTAATTGCAAAGACTAAAATCATGATCGGCATAAGCCAAAGCATCATTGCCATTTGTGGATTTTGTCCAGCTGTACCTGCCATTGAAAGTTTTTGCTGAAGGAATGTTGTAATTGCTGCAACAATTGGAAGGATATAGTACGGATCTGGATGTCCTAAATCAAACCATAAGAAACTATGTTGTTTAATTTCCGCCGTTCTCATAATCGCATGATAAAATGCGAATAAAATTGGCATTTGAATAAAGATTGGTAAACAACCTGCTAATGGGTTTACGCCATTCTTTTGATACAATTGCATCATTTCTTTTTGTAACTTTTGCTGCGTCGCTTGATCCTTAGAGCTATATTTCTCTTTTAGTCTCGCCATTTCTGGTTGCAACGCTTGCATTGCTTTCGTACTCTTCGTTTGTTTAATCATTAATGGTAATAGCGCAAAACGAATAATAAGAGTCGTAACAACAATCGCTAAGCCAAAATTATTACCCAATAATTTTGCAAAATACGTGATTAACTGAGAAAGCGGGTATACGAAATATTCATTCCAAATCCCTGTGCTTTTCGATGTAATTGGCAGATTTGTTTCACTACAGCCCGCAGTAATCGCCATTAATGCAATAACCATGGCTAGTAAGCCTATCTTCTTTTTCACAGCCTGCTCCTCCTTGTTTCGGTATGTATATAGTGTAATTCATTTTCCTTTTCCTACGCTACTTGTTTGTGATTTTGATACCAGAGCGCTTAAAGGCATGAATTAAGCTTCCCTTTAATTGTTCATATGTCATATCTGCACAAGGCTTCCTTGCTATTATAACAAAATCTTTTCCAGAATCTATCTCATCTTTTAATTCGGTAATCGATTGGCGAATCATACGCTTAATTCGATTGCGTACAACTGCATTTCCTATTTTCTTACTAACAGAAAGACCGATTCGAAAGTATGGTTGCTCAGCCTTTTCAAGCTGATATACAACAAACTGACGATTTGCATTCGATTTTCCATTTTGAAAAACAGCCTGGAATTCATCATTCTTTTTTATACGATTCTTTTTCTTCATATCAATTGACACTCCTGTATTTCATCAGCGGAAATTCATTATTACTAGAAAAAAAGACCACTGAACGATCAGTGGTCTACGCAGATAATACTTTTCTTCCTTTACGACGACGAGCTGCTAGCACTTTACGTCCGTTCGCTGTGCTCATACGGCTGCGGAAACCATGTACTTTGCTGCGCTTACGTTTATTTGGTTGGTAAGTTCTTTTCATTATATGACACCTCCCTGAGGAATATCTGTTAAAGACAGTCTTATAAATTATAGTTAATCAACTAGTAAAATGTCAATGGTTCTCGAAATTTTCATCAAATATTCATTTTAAACCTATTCACAATTTTTTTCACAACTGCTTCATTCCCTTGTGGATAAGTATATTTTCCATTTTTTCATATCCACAAATTATTTTTTCACTTTTACACAGTATATCGTATTGTGGACAAGTTTATTCCACAAGGTATTGATTTTGTGGATAACTTTTTGAAATTCATTGCTATCGCTACCTTTTTTTGATATTATAGTTGTGTTTTCACCTTGAACAAGTTTTCCACACTTATAATTTATCCACAAATTGTGTATAACATGTGGACAGTTATAATCACATGTGGGTAAATAGTTGTCCACATCTGGTTTTTTTGTCGAAAACTCTATCTCGTATACAGACGGCGTTTTTAGGTTTTAAAATACGTTCCGTATAAATATACATTATTGCTTTTTAAGGTTGTACAATTGTTGCACAACCTTATTCTTTTACCATCTTTGTAAAGGAGGGACACCCTTGGAAAATATCTCTGATTTATGGAATAGCGCTTTGAAAGAGCTAGAAAAAAAGGTAAGTAAACCGAGTTATGAAACCTGGTTAAAATCGACAAAAGCACATGCTTTAAAAAAAGATATATTAACCATTACGGCTCCAAATGAATTTGCTCGTGACTGGTTAGAATCTCATTATTCAGAGCTAATTTCAGAAACACTTTATGATTTAACAGGAGCAAAGCTAGATATTCGCTTTATTATTCCCCAAAGTCAAACTGAAGAGGAGATTGACTATCCTCCTGCTAAAAAGAAAAGAACAAATGACGAGTCTAATCACTTACCACAGAGCATGTTAAACCCGAAATATACTTTTGATACATTTGTTATTGGCTCTGGTAACCGCTTTGCACATGCAGCCTCTTTAGCTGTAGCTGAAGCACCCGCAAAAGCATATAACCCATTATTTATTTATGGGGGCGTTGGACTTGGAAAAACGCATTTAATGCATGCAATTGGTCATTATGTAATTGAGCATAATCCAAATGCAAAAGTCGTTTATTTATCATCAGAAAAATTTACAAATGAATTTATTAATTCAATTCGTGACAATAAAGCTGTCGATTTTCGTAATAAATACCGTAATGTAGATGTCTTATTGATAGATGATATTCAGTTTCTCGCTGGAAAAGAACAAACGCAAGAAGAGTTCTTCCATACATTTAATGCGTTACATGAAGAAAGTAAACAAATTGTAATTTCAAGCGATCGACCACCTAAGGAAATTCCAACTTTAGAAGATCGTCTTCGTTCACGATTTGAGTGGGGACTTATTACAGATATTACGCCACCAGACTTAGAAACGAGGATTGCAATCTTGCGGAAAAAGGCAAAAGCAGAAGGCCTTGATATTCCAAATGAGGTTATGCTCTATATTGCAAACCAAATTGACTCAAATATTCGTGAACTAGAGGGGGCACTTATTCGAGTTGTTGCCTATTCATCCCTAATTAATAAAGATATTAATGCAGATCTAGCAGCTGAAGCACTTAAAGATATTATTCCAAATTCTAAACCAAAAATTATTTCTATTTATGATATTCAAAAGGCTGTTGGAGATGTTTATCAGGTTAAATTAGAGGATTTCAAAGCGAAGAAACGTACAAAATCTGTTGCATTTCCTCGACAAATCGCAATGTATCTATCACGCGAACTTACAGACTCATCTTTACCAAAAATAGGTGAAGAATTTGGCGGCCGTGATCACACAACAGTTATCCATGCTCACGAAAAAATTTCGAAGTTATTAAAAACGGATACGCAACTGCAAAAACAAGTCGAAGAAATTAATGATATCTTAAAGTAGTAGTTGAATAGTGTGAATAACTTTCCTTGTTTTACGCACAGTCTATCCACATGTAGATAGACTGTTTTTACATCTCTAAACTAAGTTATCCACATATCCACAAGCCCTACTACTATTACTACTATTTTTTTATCTTTATTAAATAAATAAAATATTATACTTACCGGAGGTTTTCGTTATGCGTTTTACAATTCAAAGAGACTACCTTGTAAGAAGTGTACAAGATGTAATGAAGGCTGTTTCCTCTCGTACAACAATTCCCATTCTTACAGGAATTAAAATTGTAGCTACTGAAGAAGGGGTTACATTAACAGGTAGTGATGCGGATATTTCAATTGAATCCTTTATTCCTGTTGAAGAAGATGGAAAAGAGATCGTAGAAATTGCACAATCAGGAAGTATTGTTTTACAAGCAAAATATTTTAGCGAAATTGTAAAAAAATTACCGAGAGACACGGTCGAAATTTCTGTAGAAAATCATTTTATGACAAAAATAAAATCTGGAAAATCCGAGTTTAATTTAAATGGCTTAGATGCTGCAGAATACCCATTATTACCGCAAATTGAAGAACATCATGTATTTAAACTCCCTACAGATTTACTAAAACACATGATTCGTCAAACCGTGTTTGCGGTTTCAAGTTCTGAAACTCGTCCGGTCTTAACAGGTGTAAACTGGAAAGTATATAACAGCGAACTAACTTGTATTGCAACAGATAGTCACAGGTTAGCACTTCGCAAAGCGAAAATTGAAGGACATAGTGTTTCTGATGAATTCCAAGCGAATGTTGTTATCCCTGGTAAAAGTTTAAATGAATTAAGCAAAATTCTAGATGAATCTGAAGAGATGGTAGATATCGTTATTACGGAGTATCAAGTATTATTCCGAACAAAACATTTATTATTCTTCTCTAGATTATTAGAAGGTAATTACCCGGATACAACTCGTTTAATTCCAGCAGAAAGCAAAACAGATATTTTTGTAAATACAAAGGAATTTTTACAGGCTATTGATCGTGCTTCATTACTAGCAAGAGATGGTCGTAATAACGTTGTAAAGCTATCAACGTTAGAACAACAAATGCTGGAAATTTCTTCGAATTCACCAGAAATCGGGAAAGTAGTAGAAGAAATTCAATGTGAGAAGGTAGAAGGGGAAGAATTAAAAATATCCTTTAGTGCAAAATATATGATGGATGCATTAAAAGCCTTAGATAGTACGGAAATTAAAATTAGCTTTACTGGTGCAATGAGACCATTCTTAATTCGTACAGTAAATGATAATTCTATTATCCAATTAATTTTACCAGTTCGTACTTACTAAGAAGAGTGAGGGTTGCTAGTTTAAATATGCTAGTGACCCTTGTTTGATTTTGGGTATTGCTTTCCTAATGTAAGTTTATTTAGTACAATGAAAGAATGAACACTTTCAGAAAGTGAGCGATTTTATGAAACGTATTAAGATTTCAACAGAGTACATTACACTAGGACAATTTTTAAAGTTAGCTGATGTGATTGATACAGGCGGCGCTGTGAAATGGTTCTTACAAGAATACGAAGTATACGTGAATCAAGAGCTTGAAAATAGAAGAGGCCGAAAGTTATATGCAAATGATATCGTTGAAATTCCGGGAAACGGAACATTTCAAGTTCAGGCATAAAGGGGGAGCCCTTTGTTTATTACAGAAATACAATTAAAAAACTATCGCAATTATGAAAATCTAGAACTTTCCTTTGAGGATAAAGTCAATGTAATTATTGGTGAAAATGCACAAGGGAAAACGAATTTGATGGAAGCTATTTATGTATTAGCGATGGCGAAATCTCATAGAACTTCGAATGATCGTGAACTTATCCGGTGGGATGAGGATTATGGTAAAATAAAAGGTAGATTACAAAAACGAAATAGTTCTTTGTCTTTAGAATTAAATATTTCTAAAAAAGGCAAAAAGGCAAAGCTAAATCAACTTGAACAACAAAAGTTGAGCCAATATATTGGCGAAATGAATGTTGTTATGTTTGCCCCAGAAGATTTAAATCTTGTAAAAGGAAGCCCTCAAATACGAAGACGCTTTTTGGATATGGAGCTCGGACAAATAGCTCCTGTCTATTTGTATGAATTAAGCCAATACCAAAAGGTGCTCACGCAACGAAATCACTTGCTAAAAAAAATGCAAGGGAATAGTAAAAATGAGGAAACGATGTTGGATGTATTTACACTTCAACTCATTGAACATGGTGCGAAAATTTTGCGAAAACGTTTTGAGTTTTTGCATTTACTACAAGAATGGGCTGCTCCAATCCACCGCGGAATTAGTAGAGGATTAGAGGAGTTAGAAATCGTGTATAAACCAAGTGTAGATGTATCAGAATCAATGGATTTGTCGAAAATAAAAGAAGTATACTATGAAAGTTTTCAGTCTGTGAAACAACGTGAAATTTTCCGTGGTACGACTTTAATTGGTCCTCATCGTGACGATTTACAATTCTTCGTTAATAGTAAAAATGTTCAAGTCTTTGGTTCACAAGGACAACAACGAACAACCGCACTGTCCCTAAAATTAGCTGAAATTGAATTGATTTATTCAGAGGTTAAGGAATATCCAATCCTTTTATTAGATGATGTGTTATCAGAACTAGATGATTATCGTCAATCACATCTGTTAAATACAATTCAAGGAAAAGTGCAAACATTTGTGACAACGACGAGTGTCGACGGAATTGAACACGAAACATTAAAAGAAGCGAAAACAATTCATGTAACGAACGGCACGGTAGATTGTGAAATAGACAGAGCTTAGCTTCTGTTTAAATGGAAAAGTAGGTGATCTTTGTGTCAATGGAACAAAAGCAAATGCAAGAAAATTCATATGATGAAAGTCAAATACAGGTGCTTGAGGGACTGGAAGCAGTTCGAAAACGTCCAGGTATGTACATTGGATCTACAAGTGGAAAGGGGCTTCATCACCTCGTATGGGAAATTGTAGATAATAGTATTGATGAAGCGTTGGCAGGATATTGCGACGAGATTAACGTTAGTATCGAAGATGATAATAGTATTCGTGTGACAGATAACGGTCGCGGCATTCCAGTTGGTATACAAGAAAAAATGGGACGTCCTGCGGTAGAAGTTATTATGACTGTACTTCACGCTGGTGGTAAATTTGGCGGCGGCGGTTATAAAGTTTCTGGTGGTTTACATGGCGTTGGGGCATCTGTTGTAAATGCCTTATCGACAGAACTAGAAGTATTTGTACACCGTGAAGGAAAAATCCATTATCAAAAATATGAACGAGGTATTCCAGTTGCAGATTTGAAAGTCATCGGTGAAACGGATCATACAGGGACAATAACTCGCTTTAAGCCAGATCCAGAGATTTTTAAAGAGACGACAGAATATGAATTTGATACGTTAGCAACTCGTATGCGTGAGTTAGCATTTTTAAATCGTAATATTAAATTAATAATTGAAGATAAACGCGAACATAAACAAAAGAAAGAGTTCCATTACGAAGGTGGAATTAAATCTTATGTGGAGCATTTAAATCGTTCAAAACAACCAATCCATGAAGAGCCTGTATATGTTGAAGGTTCAAAAGATGGGATTCAGGTTGAAGTTGCGCTTCAATATAACGAAGGATATACAAATCATATTTACTCATTTACAAATAATATTCATACGTATGAAGGTGGTACACATGAGGTAGGATTTAAAACTGCCCTAACGCGTGTGATTAATGATTATGGACGAAAAAATAACATTTTAAAAGATGCGGATAGTAATTTAACTGGTGAAGATGTTCGTGAAGGCTTAACAGCAATCGTATCAATTAAACATCCAAATCCACAATTTGAAGGGCAAACGAAGACGAAACTTGGAAATAGTGAAGCGAGAACGATTACAGAATCTGTATTCTCAGAAGCCTTTGAAAAGTTCTTACTAGAAAACCCAAATGTTGCACGTAAAATTATAGATAAAGGGACGATGGCAGCGCGCGCACGTGTAGCGGCTAAAAAGGCTCGTGAATTAACGCGTCGAAAAAGTGCGTTAGAAGTTTCAAGTTTACCAGGTAAGTTAGCGGATTGTTCTTCTAAAGATCCAGCAATTAGTGAAATCTATATCGTAGAGGGTGACTCTGCGGGGGGATCGGCAAAACAAGGGCGTGATCGTCACTTCCAAGCAATCTTGCCACTAAAAGGTAAAATCATTAACGTTGAAAAGGCACGATTAGATAAAATTTTATCTAATGATGAAGTGCGTACAATTATTACGGCAATTGGTACAAACATCGGTGGGGATTTTGATATTGAAAAGGCACGTTATCATAAAGTTATTATTATGACCGATGCCGATGTTGATGGTGCGCACATCCGTACCCTATTATTAACGTTCTTCTATCGTTATATGCGTCAAATTATTGAACATGGTTATATATATATTGCACAGCCACCATTGTTTAAAGTACAACAAGGGAAAAAGATTCAATATGCTTACAACGATAAAGAACTTGAAAAGATATTAGCGGAGTTACCGGCTCAGCCAAAACCAGGTATTCAGCGTTACAAAGGTCTTGGAGAAATGAATCCGACTCAATTATGGGAAACAACAATGGACCCAGAAGTACGTTCGTTACTTCAAGTTTCCTTGCAAGATGCAATTGAAGCAGATGAAACGTTTGAAATCTTAATGGGTGATAAAGTAGAGCCACGTCGTAACTTTATCCAAGAAAATGCAAAATACGTGAAAAACCTTGATATTTAAGTAAGTAATGACAGGAATCAGAGCATTCCTGTCTTCTCCATATAAATCAACATATATGTAACGGAAATGTAAGAGGAGGTGCTCGTTGATGTCAGACAATCAACAACAAGCACGAATTCGAGAGGTTAATATTAGTCATGAAATGCGTACCTCATTTTTAGATTACGCAATGAGTGTTATCGTATCTCGTGCACTACCAGATGTTCGTGATGGATTAAAACCTGTGCATCGCAGGGTTTTATATGCAATGAATGATTTAGGAATTACTGCTGATAAAGCATATAAAAAATCGGCGCGTATTGTCGGTGAAGTAATTGGTAAGTATCACCCACACGGTGATGCAGCTGTTTATGAGACAATGGTACGTATGGCGCAAGATTTTAGTCAACGTTATATGCTTGTTGATGGCCACGGTAACTTTGGTTCTATTGACGGTGATTCAGCAGCGGCAATGCGTTATACAGAAGCAAGAATGTCTAAGATTTCTATGGAACTATTGCGTGATATTACGAAAAACACAATAGATTACCAAGATAACTATGATGGTTCTGAGAGAGAACCAATTGTATTACCTGCCCGTTTTCCTAACTTGTTAGTGAATGGTACAACAGGTATTGCTGTTGGTATGGCAACAAACATTCCGCCACATCAGCTTGGAGAAGTAATTGATGGTGTACTAGCATTAAGCCATAATCCTGACATTACGATTGCTGAGTTAATGGAGTGTATTCCAGGTCCTGATTTCCCTACAGCAGGTCTTATTTTAGGGAGAAGTGGAATTCGAAGAGCCTATGAAACAGGTCGTGGTTCAATCACACTACGTGCAAAAGTGGAGATTGAAGAAAAAGCGAATGGAAAACAATCAATTATTGTAACAGAGCTACCTTATCAAGTTAATAAAGCTCGATTAATTGAAAAAATTGCAGAGTTGGTTCGTGATAAAAAAATCGAAGGCATTACAGATTTACGTGATGAATCAGATCGAAATGGTATGCGTGTTGTTATGGAAGTACGTCGTGATGCGAATGCTAATGTACTATTAAATAACTTATATAAACATACAGCATTGCAAACAAGTTTTGGTATTAATATGTTATCGCTCGTGAATGGGGAACCACAAGTATTAAACTTAAAACAAACTTTATACCATTATTTAGAGCATCAAAAAGTAGTAATTCGCAGACGTACTGCTTATGAATTGGAAAAAGCAGAAGCGCGTGCACATATTTTAGAGGGATTACGAATCGCTCTAGATCATCTTGATGAGGTAATTACTTTAATACGTAGTTCGAAAACTGCTGATATTGCTAAGCAAGGATTGATGGAACGTTTCGGTTTAAGTGAAAAACAAGCGCAAGCAATTTTAGATATGCGTTTGCAACGCTTAACAGGATTAGAGCGTGAAAAAATTGAGCAAGAATATCAAGATTTAATGAAATTAATTGCTGAATTAAAAGCGATTCTAGCAGACGAAGAAAAGGTTCTTGAAATTATTCGTGAAGAATTAACAGAAGTAAAAGAACGATTTAATGATAAGAGACGAACAGAAATTACGATTGGCGGTTTGGAATCTATCGAGGATGAAGATTTGATCCCAGAGCAAAATATTGCTATCACACTTACTCACAATGGTTACATCAAGAGATTACCAGCTTCTACGTACAAAACACAGAACCGTGGGGGACGTGGTGTGCAAGGAATGGGTACGAATGATGATGACTTTGTTGAGCACTTATTGACGACGTCTACACATGATCATATTCTATTCTTCACAAACAAAGGGAAAGTATACCGTACGAAAGGCTACGAAATTCCAGAATATAGCCGTACAGCAAAAGGTATACCGATTATTAACTTGCTAGGAGTAGATAAAGGTGAGTGGGTCAACGCTATTATCCCAATCCGTGAATTTGGTGATGAGCAATTCCTGTTCTTTACAACAAAACAAGGTATTTCTAAGAGAACACCTCTTTCATCATTTGCTAATATACGTACGAACGGTTTAATTGCAATTTCGCTTCGTGAAGAAGATGAAGTAATTTCTGTACGTTTAACATCTGGTGATAAAGATATTATCGTAGGGACAAGTAATGGTATGTTAATTCGCTTCAATGAACAAGATGTACGTTCTATGGGCCGTAATGCAGCTGGTGTAAAAGCTATTACACTAGGCGAAGAGGACCAAGTAGTAGGTATGGAAATTGTTGAAGAAGATACGAATGTCTTAATCGTAACGAAAAACGGGTATGGTAAGCGTACGCCGGTTGAAGAGTATCGACTACAGAGTCGTGGCGGTAAAGGTCTGAAGACTTGTAATATTACAGATAAGAACGGTAAATTAGTAGCAGTTAAATCTGTAACAGGTGAAGAAGACATTATGTTAATTACAGCAGCGGGTGTTATTATTCGTATGCCAGTTGATCAAATCTCTCAAATGGGGCGTAATACACAAGGTGTTCGTCTAATTCGATTAGAGGATGAGCAAGAGGTAGCGACAGTAGCAAAAGCACAAAAAGATGAAGATGAAGAAATTAGTGAAGAGGTTTCTTCTGAAGAATAAGAGTGGGGATTTCCCCCCTCTTTATTTTTTTATAATAATACTTGCATAGCAATAAGAAAGCCTATATAATAGGCAGAGTCAGCAAATGAGAGATACAAGTTATCGAAAAAACTTGTTGACGAAAATAATATACTATGATATATTATAAAAGTCGCTGAAACGCGATGTTGAACTTTGAAAACTAAACGAAACAAACAACGTGAAACGTCAATTTTTATTTTAGATGCTAGACAAACTAACTTTATTGGAGAGTTTGATCCTGGCTCAGGATGAACGCTGGCGGC
>NZ_JBALQK010000181.1:0-19882 GCF_036965845.1 Bacillus sp. JJ1127
TAGCTTAAATACCTTTCAAATTTCTTGCGTAAATGTTACAAAAGTCTTTCGTAAATTCTTTCCTCAAAACGAAAGTTATAAATTCCCAAACATATACTGTTTAAAAGCAAAAAAGGAAGTGATTCCATGTACTACGGAACAAAAGGATGGTATGTAGCTGAACTGAAAAAGTTAGGAATTCGTTATTATGAAGGGCGAAAACTCGAGAGTTACCGGGGGCACGTTTTACGTAATTTATTAGCTGAGCAGCAGGAAAAAATGAAAGATTAGTATGTTCACGAATCATAAAGTTGTTTAAAAATACGGTATGGAATTGGATTTCCATACCGTATTTCACAAAAGAGACCAAATATTCACCTGGTCTCTTGCTTATTATTTCTTTGGTTTAATATAAGGGACGATTTGAGCAGTAGCCCCTACAGAGGCACCGCGAATAAAATCTTGATTTTCTAAAGCTTTAAAGTTTTGTGTTTGACCAGTCAGCATTACCCCTAAAATTTTCACTTCATCAAACTGTTTATTTTTATTTACATTTAAAAACTTCTGGATTGTTTCCTCATTGCCATTTTCGTCGAATTGTTTAAGTGAATCAATAAATTCATTGTACGCCTCTTTCGGTGAGTTTGATGGATCAAATCCATAAACTTGTGCACGAACAGGTCCCTTGCTTTCATCTAAAATTGGTGATGTCATATACAACCATACGATGTTTAAATTATCGGGAATTTTCGCTTGAATTTCTTGTAATGTATAAGGTCGATCGAAAGAAATCGCAACTTCCGCAACGTAATTTTCCATTTGTGAAATGGCCCCTAAATCATTTCGCACACCACCATGGTATTTTTTAATAGACGGATTATAAAATGTTGCGACTTTATTCTTTGTTTGTTTATCATATTGATAGAATTCCGTACCGTACCAATGGGATCCCGGTATTAACTCGTTGTGATCAATATTAGTGCGAAACCAATCATACGAACTTGTGAGTGTGCTCCATTGTACTAAATAGCCATTAATATTTTTAGAACGATTCGTTACAATATTGCCTCCAAACATAGAGGTGTTACTCGTAACTTGAGAATCGATTTGAATATTAGGTTCAGCAATTTTATTATGTAAAAAGAGCCGTTCATGAAGTTTTGTAGAACCTTTCGCCGCGAAGTAATTCCCGGTTTTATAAATGACCGGTAATAGAATAATGACAACGATAATTGAAGTAATAACAATTTTTAGTAATTGTTTTCGCTTCGCTTTTTTTAAAGCATCTTTTAACGAAGTGTCCATAAATGTTTTCCTCCTATCTTTGAGTGAATGGATTTACGTGCACGAAATAATTTTTGCTTTACACTACTTACTTTAATGTCCAAAATAGCCGCAATTTCTTCATATGAAAAATCATAGTAATACTTTAAAAAGAAAACTTCTTTATATTCTTTTTTGACGTCTTTTAATAAATGAAAAATCTCATCCTTATTTAAAATGGCATCAAATTCACGGTCTGTATGTTGGAGCTTTGAATGAATTTCCTCGGTTAAGTAAATATTCTGCTGCTCCTTTTTTCTTTTCAGGTCAATATATTCATTGAGTGCTACTCTAAAAAACCACGGACGTATATTGCTCTCTGTTAGATCATCCAATAGTGTATATACTTTGTAAAAAGTATTTTGAATTATATCTTCAGCATCTTCTTTTTTGGCCCCTTTCACCAGTAATAGATTGAACACTTCCTCCCCTAAATTGATAAGATAGGAGGAAAGTATATTTTCTTTTTTCATCATTTGTCCTCCCTATACTTATACAACGAATAAGTAATAATAAATGTATACACTTACATGAAAAGTTTTTTGGGTGTTAACGGAGGCTATGTCCGAAATTAAATAACTTTATTATCACTGCACACAGTAACCTATTATTAATCAACTATTCGATCCCGGACTGATTATCCCCTTAAAGCAAAGGATTTTCTTGTTTGCTTTAAGGGGATTTTCTTATGGAGAAAAGAAAAATGTTAAAGTGGATATTATCAATAAGGAGTTAAATGATGGATGAATTTTGTTCCGTTATGGAACGATATACATATTATGTATGAAAGGAGATGGATTTCTGTTGTATACATATAGCTTATACGATTCTGGGGATTCTTTTAGTATCAGTAAGTCTTATCATATCAAATGTAAAATTCCTCCACACAGATTTAGGGCGATTATGATGGAGTTTCGCCGTAATAAGGACGTAGGAGAAAGTATTAAAGAATTTATCGCATTCATGAAACAGGAATTTGGTGAAGAATTCGAACTGTTTGAGTATGACGATATTGTACAGTACGATGCCGACCAAGAGAATAGCATGATACTAGCAAACCTGCTGGATCAGGCAGATAAACATGTATGACAAAAAGAAGGAATGCACATTGTTGATTCTAAAGAAGTAGCTAGCAGTAATTTGAGGCGAAGATGATTGTGATATTGCATTCCATAAAAAAGAATGTTACCCTAAAAATAGAATTATGAGAGGACTGATGGATGAATAATGATTAACTAATCTATATTTTAATTTGAAATTAATAACTTCAAACTACAAAATATAAGGGTTAGTCTATCCATTTTTATAAATCAGTTCATACTTTATTTGTCATGATTCCCATGATTAATAAGAACTTATTAAGTATAAGTGAACTACTAATCCTTCCGATTACAAATTGGGGGGATTTTTTTATTCTCTTAATAGGTAAGTTCATATTTATTAATCCGTAACTGTAACCTAACAAATAAAGGAGAGAGAAAAATGAGTAATTCAGACACTATTGTTACACATGTAATGCTCTATATAAGTCGTTAATATCCATCAAACTTATATAGAGGAATTAAAAAATTGATGGATATTCCGACTTTATATGAAAGGTTTTGATATATAAAGGAGGAATTATTATGTCAATGATAAAAGTTCAAGACTTAACTTTTTCATATCCAAGTAGCTTTGATAATATTTTTGAAGGTGTAAACTTTCAAATCGATACGGATTGGAAACTAGGGTTTATTGGTAGAAACGGACGAGGTAAAACGACATTCTTTAATTTATTATTAGGTAATTATGAGTATAGTGGGAAAATCACTTCTTCGGTGGAATTTAATTATTTCCCTTACCCAGTTTCGGATAAGAACAAGTTCACTTATGAAATTCTTGAAGAAATTTGTCCCCAAGCAGAAGATTGGGAATTTCTGCGTGAAATATCCTATTTAAATGTTGATGCCGAGGCCATGTATCGACCATTTAAAACATTATCAAATGGAGAACAAACAAAGGTGTTGCTTGCTGCACTGTTTTTGAATGAGGGTCAATTTCTATTAATTGATGAGCCAACAAATCATCTAGACACTGATGCACGAAAGATGGTCTCTGATTATCTAAGGAAGAAAAAAGGGTTTATTTTGATTTCACATGACAGAATCTTTTTAGATGGATGCGTTGACCATATCTTATCTATAAATAGAGCAAATATTGAAGTTCAAAGTGGTAACTATTCTTCTTGGAAGTTAAATTTTGATAGACAGCAGGAACACGAAGAGGCTACAAATGAGCGTCTACAAAAAGACATAGGGAGATTAAAACAGTCTTCAAAGCGTTCAGCAGGTTGGTCTCATCAAGTGGAAGCTTCCAAAAATGGAACAAGGAATTCAGGATCTAAGTTAGATAAGGGTTTTGTAGGACATAAAGCGGCCAAGATGATGAAGAAAGCGAAGAACCTTGAATCACGGCAACAAAAAGCTATTGAAGAAAAGTCAAAATTACTAAAAAATGTGGAGAAAACTGAGTCGTTAAAATTAGAACAATTGAAATCTCAGTCAAATGAATTGGTTGTTTTGGCTGATGTGTCTGTTAAGTATGATGACCAAATAGTAAATGAACCAATTAGTTTCATAGTTGAACAAGGGGATCGAATTGTACTTGATGGAAAGAATGGAAGCGGGAAAAGTAGTATCCTAAAACTAATTCTGGGACATCCAATACAGCATACAGGCTCAGTTAATTTAGGCTCAGGACTCATCATTTCCTATGTCCAACAAGATACTTCTCATTTGAAGGGAGCGTTATCGGACTTTATTGAAGAGCACGAGATTGATGAGACGTTATTTAAATCCATCCTACGTAAGATGGATTTTGACCGAATTCAATTTGAGAAAGATATATCTCATTATTCTGGTGGACAAAAGAAAAAGCTGCTTATCGCTAAAAGTTTATGTGAAAAAGCTCATTTATATATATGGGATGAACCATTAAACTTTATTGATATTTATTCGCGTATGCAGATTGAAGAGCTTATTCAACAATTTAATCCCACAATGGTTATTGTTGAGCATGATAAGGCATTTCAACAAACAGTTGCAACAAAAACTATATCTATATAGTTCAAAGTGAATGATTGAAGATATAATCAGTAAATCAAGTCATTAAACGATAGGGCGCTTTAATGGAGTGATGAAAAAAGCCTAATTTCTCTACAATAAATTGAGAAATTAGGCTTTTTAATAGGAAAAGTAGGATACATATTAACAGAATGCACTCATAAATGGGAATATGATATAAGACCATAAGGTTTTCCTACTATTTTGGAGCCATGTTTAACGATTTAGGATTGGAGTCCATGTTTTTTGTTGTATTCTAGCTCTTTTGCTCCTCGATGGGCCATTATACAGCATATGATGCAGCAAACAGTTGCTGCTAGTAATACATAGAAACCACCATTCCATCCTACCTTGTCGACCATTACTCCAAAGAGAGTAGTACCTAAAGATGCACCTAGAATGTAACTCATAAAACCTCGTAAACCAACTGCAGAGCCAACAGCGAAAGATGGAACTACCTCCATAGTTTGTACTGAAGCTAGAAACTGTGGAATGTAAATCAAGCATCCAATAATGGCGGCGAAGATAGTCACCCAATGTAAAGATGTGCTCTGCCAGTAACCAATGATACAGACAAGTATCATTGTCATAGCAATGATTGCTGGCGGCATGCGGCGCCCCTTGAATAATTTATCTGATAGATAACCAGCCAGAAGAGTAGAAGGAATAGCTGCCCATTCAAAGAATAAAAAGGCAACACTCATCTCTTCTTTAGTGAAATGTTTCACATGTAATAAATAAATAGGTAACCAGCTTATAATGCCGAAACGAACCATGTAAACGAAAACATCTACGAAGGAAACGAACCATGCATTTTTGTTAAATAAAACATAATTCTTGAAAATCTGCCAAGCACTCATGTCTGTTGGCGGTTTTGAATCAGCACTTTGTTTTGTTTCCGAATCGGATTCGTCTTTGACGATTTCGTTTAACAGAGGTAATCCCTCACTTACCGGTGAGCCTTTAATAAGAGTTAGTATTACTAGAGCAATAACAATGGCTATAGCAGCAGGAACTTGGTAGCTTGCCGCTTGCCAGTGATTGGAGCCTAACATAGCAAAACTCATACCAACGATAGGTGCTACAATACCCCCGCCTATATTGTGAGAAATATTCCATATGGCACCGACAGTTCCCCTTTCCTTACGAGGAAACCAGTTTGCAATAGTAATAAAGCTAGGCCCAACTCCCATTCCTTGAAAGAATCCATTGAAAACAACGAGAATTGCAAACATCCAAAATGCCGTGCTGAATCCCATCATAATATTGACCATAGCACACAGAAGCAAACCAAGCGCCATATAACTTTTAGGATTAGCTTTGTCGGCTAAACTACTCATCAAACCCTTACTAACTCCATAAGCGATAAGCATGCAACTGCTTAATAATCCTACTTCTGTAGCACTAAGGTTGAGATGTTCCTTCAAATAAGGAGTAGATAAGGCAAAGTTGTTACGTACTATATAGTAAGCTATGTAACCTAAGAACACCCCTAATAAAGATTGTAGCCGGAAAAGCTTATAGGTTTTTTGAACCTGATCTGGTACTATTTTTGTAGTAGCGATTTTAGGTTTCAAAAATGAGAACATACTATCTACCTCGATTCTTTACTTTGATTTACAGAAAAAACTTAGATTAGCATGAAATTTAGTATATAAATAGAATGCCAATTTGGTGGAGACGTTTTCAAAAATACTTGTGTTATATCATACCTCCTTTGTTACATTATCTTATATGCCAAATCGTTAAACTATCAGTAAATATCTGATTTTATGTAGGATAAAATAGTAGAGTCTGTCAGAATTTATCTTACAAGCAATATTCATGGCTATATAAATCTGTTTTCATTTTTTAGCATATAAGTCGTTGGTATGCAGAACAACATATGCTCCATACTCGCTTTCTCTCTTTGTTTTCTCCTTGTATGCTGCAAGAAAAGCCCCTAACCTCTTCTGTTCCTGTACGAATACTCCAAGCGAGCGTTTTTTATTTGTATTTACATACTTTCTGTCACAACTCTGACACGCAAAGTAGTATTGTATACACTCTTCCATAGATTTCGTGGATCGTCCTGAAGTAATATATAAATATAAACTTCAAAAACCCTGAATCAAGCAGGATTCAATTAGGGGATTTTCACATAATCCATACAGTGAAGCTTCCATAAGAGAGGGATCTTCATCTCACACTTATGGAAAGCTCTCACCAATCCCCACCTGTCTTCTTTGATTCTCTCTCAATATTGAGATGGGGAGCCTAAGAATACGGGGATAAATTCCTCGCCTGTAAGAATGGAGGAAAGTATGACAAATTGGTTGAGGCTTTTTTTTATATTGTTTATTACTTTACTTGTAGTAGGATGTCAGCATGAGCGTTCAAGCCCTCAAATTGTTTTCTCCGAATCTGACACCACGCCTATTCGTTCACAAGATGACAAGCCCTCTCCTGTACGAATCGCGATTTCAAGTGTGTTATCAAAGGCTGATACAATTATGTACTATAGGAAAATCGCTAACTATATTGGAGAGAAGCTCCATAGACCTGTAATTCTCATTCAGCGCAAGAGTTATAATGAGATTAGTATGTTGATGATGAATGGCGGTGCTGATATAGCCATACTTTCAACAGGAGCATATATTACCTACAGACACGTTGAAGGACTGGAAGCCATTGCCATGCAAGAGAGAATGGGAGTTCCCTATTATTATGGTTATGTTGTCGTACACCACAAAAATGAACTATCCAGTATACAGGATTTAAGGGGGAAAAACGTTGCTTTTAGCGATCCAAGCAGTTATTCTGGATATATTTTTGTGCGGAAAAAATTAGCTGAATTAAGTGAAACACCAGAGCATTTCTTTAGTCATTATGTTTTTACATATAATCATGAAAGCTCCCTAAGTGCTGTGATAAATGGGGTTGTTGATGCTGCAGCTGTTGATAGCTTAGTCTTTGAGCGTACCAAACTTAAAAATCCAGAACTGATTAAGGATTTAAAAATTATTGCAAAAACGGAACCGATTGGTACCGGTCCTGTTGTCATCAACAGTAATTTACCTGATGAAGAGAAGCGAATTATCAAAGAAAGTTTCATTTCTATGCACGAACAAGAAATAATAAAACCAGCGTTTCAGGGACTGTTTATTGATCGTTTTGTCCCATTTGAACCAAAGTTATATGAGGGTCACTTATGAAATGGATGAATAAATTACAAATAAATCAAAAGATATTTGGAGCTATATTCGTTTCGCTACTCTTTCTCGCTCTAGTATTGGGAGGTATCATTTGGGAATCACTCACAAAAATCATGACAGAGGACCTAAAAAAACGTGGTGTAAATATTGCCGAAAATATTGCGGCATTGTCCTCGGATTACATTTTGACTGACGATTACTATTCGATTCATCTTCTCATTACCCGGGCACAGGAAGCTAACAAAGATGTGCGTTATATACTGGTCATTAACAATAATAATGTCCTTGTCGGAAATACATTCTCCAAACACCTACCGAAAGGAATATTAAACGCACATAAGCCTAATGATATCAATGCTGAAAATTACGCTATCCTAACTTCAGATGAAGGAAACATCCATGACATACTTGTTCCAATTGAAGAAGGAGATGTAGGATTTGTTAGAGTTGGAATGGCAGAAAAACAGGCGAAAAGCTATATTTTTACTAAAATAATAGAATTGGTTGTTGCTACATTTTTGGTCTGTATGGGAGCGGCAGGTATAGCTTATTATGTGACTCGCATTATTACTCGACCAATTAACAGTTTAGTTGATACAGCAGCAGGCATATCAGCTGGTAATTTATCCTTAAGAGCTAAAGCAATAGGTGACGATGAAGTTGGAAAACTAGCGCGGGCTTTTAATGAAATGGCTGACAATCTGATTAGTTCTAGGACTGCAGTAGAAAAATTATTGAAGGAACTTCAAGAAAAGGATGCTCTTCGAGATACGTTGATTTTGAAACTATTATCCGCTCATGAGGAGGAGAGAAAAAGAATTTCTCGTGAACTTCATGATGAAACAAGCCAAGCCCTTACTTTTCTAATGGTTACAATGCGTATTTTGGCTAATGAAGCTAAAGATGCCGAGCAACAGGAGCTACTTAATGTAAGTCGAGAGACTGCGGCCGGTATTTTACGAGAAATTAGAGATTTAGCGGTAGAGTTAAGACCACCTATCCTTGATGATATAGGTTTAATTCCCGCATTAAGAAAATACGTAAGAAAATTTGAAGAAAAATTTGCTCTTACGGTAATTCTACATGCTCCTGATGATGACGTTGCTGCCATAGATAGTCATACTGCTGTAGCACTATACCGAATCATTCAAGAAAGCCTTACCAATGTAGTGAAACATACAGTAGCGACTGAGATTGTGATTAACATGGAGATAAGGGATTATTCTATCGAGTTGAACATTCATGATAATGGTCAAGGTATAAATGAGAACGATTTTGAAAAAGCTCGCCAGCAAAATCGAATCGGAATATATGGAATGAAGGAAAGAGCAGAATTACTAGGTGGTTCATTTTTTATTAGAACTCACAATATCGGTGGGACTGAAGTTATGGTGTCGATCCCATTAAAACGGAGAGAAGGGGGTCAAGATGGAAAAGACAATCAACATAATGCTAGTTGATGACCACGCTTTGATGAGAGCGGGTTTAAAACTACTATTACAAAAAAGACCATCCTTAAAAGTTGTAGGTGAAGCCTCTGATGGATTTGAAGCACTCCGACTTTACGACAATTTAAGGCCCGATATTCTAATATTAGATATATCTTTGCCACGCGTAGATGGAATTCAGGTTCTAACAGAGATTAAATTACGTTATGAACAAGCGAAAGTCATCGTGCTTACCATGCATGAAGATGAGGACTATATAACATTAATCATGAACGCGGGAGCTTCAGGTTACGTCCCTAAAGCAGCTGTAGATGAGGAATTATATAATGCTATTGATTCTGTTATGGATGGGTATATATACCTTCGCCCAAAGGAAATTTCAACTATGCTAAAAAAAATGCAAAACGAAACAGATTCTCAAAATCCGTATGTAATTTTAAGTCCACGTGAACGAGAGGTATTGCAACTTCTTGTTCACGGTTTTTCACTGTCTGAAATTGCTCAAAAATTAACTATCAGTATAAAAACGGTTGATACTCATAAGACGAGAATGTTGAACAAACTTAATCTTTCTAAAAAAAGTGAACTTGTTCAATATGCCATAAAGTATAATTTAATAAATATGATATAACGGGATAATGTTTGTTATAAAGTGAAACTTCCATCAGTGGCTTTTTTTGTATAGAGAGAATAAGTCGATTCATTTTTACCTAAAATAGCTAGAGCCTTACTACATTTCGTTTTTAGTAAGGCTTTTTAAAGTTGTTTACATTTCAATCAATCGCATCATAATTATTTAAAAAATAGATAACGAAATTGTTTAATTCGATTGTCACATCTTCTTTTAAATTCTTCCTGTTTTCAGTGCTCTAGCCCAATCTAAGCGACCGTTTTTTTCACTTTTTTTAATTGCTCCATCTCGATTATAAGGAATATGTAATTGCTCTATCATCCAATCATTTTCTTGTTTTGTAACAATTGTATAATTAGCGAATGGTGAACCTGATTCCATTTTATGATAGATTGGTAATTCATCTTCATAAGCCGGTAGCCCAACACTTCCTGGATTAATAATTATTTTATCATTTGGAAGATAAATGACTCTTGGTATATGTGTATGTGCACAAAAAATAAGTCTTTGCGAGATACCACTTACTAATTTCATAATATCCTCTGTCTTTTTAAGCACTGCCCCACTAGCGTTCATTTCCTCTAACAAATATATTTCATCACTTGTCGATGTTCCGTGACAAAAATAGAAATCATCTGTTTGTAAGAAATTAGGTAAATTAGAAATCCACGTTTTGTGCTCATCCTTTAATAAATTCTGTACATATTGAACTGTTAAATTAGACGTATTAGGCTCTAATAAAATTCGTTCGCAATTCCCTTTAATACTTTGAACATTTTGGTTCATTAAAAGATCATAGGTTTCCAATGGAAATAAAGGACCATATAAGCTATCCCCTAAATTATAAATAGACTGAATCCCTCGGTTATTAATATCTGTTAGTACAGCTTGTAAGGCATCTTTATTTCCATGAATGTCAGCAATTATTGCCATTTTCATACCAATTACCCCTTCGGAATCTTTAGTTTCACGTTTACTTCATTTATAAAGTTAATTTCCCACCATGATAACAATAGTACGTTTCAGCTTTCAGATTCTTAATCTTTTCTAAAGACTGTTCTGCTTCCTCAGCATTTAAACAAAAATGTGGATTCGCAATGACCAAGTCATGGTTCTCATTAACAGCTGCATCACCTGTGATTACACTTTTTAAACTGGGAAAATATAATGAAATATGTCCTGAAGTATGCCCTGGTGTTGCTACTACTCTACATTTGTTACCTAAAATCATATCACCATCATGCACCTTTTCATCAATTGAAACATGCTTCAAATTCTTTAATTGCTGTATGAACCATTTACCAAATTCGATTTCTTCATTTGACATATTTCCTAGCATTTCTTCCGCTTGAACCAATCTTTCTGACTTCATTTCACCACTAATGTACTTTGATTCCACTTCACTAGCTATAATGTTAATCCAAGGATACTTTTCTTTGAAATCATATAAAGAACCTATATGATCATCATCATAGTGAGTAATGATTATATTCTTTAAATCCTTCACTTCATATCCATTTTTTAAAATTTCATTTTCAATTAAAGGTAAAAAATTTGTATACCCTGTATCGACCAATGTTAGTTCATTATTCAATATAATTAAACTTGGATAAATGTAATTTTTTTGTCCATTAAATTCAAATTCAATTGGTAGTTCTATTATCTTCATCTTTCTTCCTCCATTTTTTATTGAGCTTGTACTTCACTCATTAAAGCATGGGTATTCCCTTCTGTATCTTTGAAGAATGTCATCCATGTTTCTGTTTGTCCCATTTTCGCTACAATATGTGGTTCATCAATAAAAACAATTCCCTTGCTTAATAGTTCCCCATAAGTCTCTTTCATTTTTTCAACCTGAAAATAAATGACTGAACTAGATTGAGCAAATTCCTCTTTTTCTGGAAGACTTAAAAAGAGACGCAACCCGTTACATTCAAAGAATGCCATGCTGTCAGTATGAAATAGAAGCGATAACCCAAGTTTTTCTTTATAAAAATTAATTGCTTTATTTAAATCTTTAACTGGTACCCCAATTTGTCCGACTTTCTGAATCAAAGTAGCTTCCACTAAGAACCTCCCCTTTCAAATATCATTTCATTCTAAGAATATACGATTACACCTAGTATTTCTTATCCAAAATCACCTTTTTTCGAAATTCAATAGGAGACACCCCAACATGCTGCTTAAACATTTTGCTAAAAGATACGGGGTTTTGTAATCCCAACTCAAATGTTATATCAGTCATATTGAAATCTAATTTTGCTAAAAGCTTCTTCGCTTTTAGAATTCTAAACTCAGATATATGCTGATGAGGTGTTTTTCCATATATTTGTGAGTATGTTCGTAACAAATGATTGGGCGACAAACAAGCAATTTGGGCAATTTCATTCAATTTAATCGGTTTATCATAATAAGATCTTATATAATCATGGGCGATACTAATCCTTCTATACAATTCTTCTCTTGTAGAATTACGTATTGCACTTAATGATTCGACTTCTTTCCATGTATTGAAATGTTCCATTAGTATAATTTGCATGAACTTGTGAAATTGTTCTTCATAACCAATTGGATCATTCTCAAGAATAGGTAAGTTTTCCTTAAATTTTGTTATTTGAGACAACAAGGTTTTACTTGTATCATAAGTTTTTTCAAAGAATCCGATGCAACTCTTATCCTTAAAAGGATCGCCAAGAAGTTTATCGTTTGATTCTCTTAGTGAGTGAAAAATTTCCTCTGCAAATCCATCCTTAAAAAAGATACAAAAAGATTCTACTTCCTTATTTTCATCAATTGAAATGGTATAAGACCCTTCATTAAGGAGTAAATATCTACTTTCTTCGACAGCAAAAAAACCTTTACTCGTCTTGTAATGTGCTTTTCCGTTAGAAAATGTTTTAATCGATAATTGGCCGTTTCCCTCCCAATAAAACTGGTTACTTTTTGCATGTAAAACAAAATTGGTAGAATCTCTATCATTCATCATACCGTCTCCATGAGCATGTAATAATAACTGTCAGATAATTCAATTATACATAATAATAGGAGTTAAGCATAAAATCCTGTTACTTTTTATTCAACAATCAAGCGTGTTTGCTGAATAAGATAAAGTTTATGGTGTCTTAACATAAAAATTTTGAATCACTCTTAATTCAACTAACGGGCAGTTCGCCTTAACGGAGAATTGGTTTTTGTGATAAAATATTGAATATTCAAAAAATAACCAAGGGAGTTACAAAATGAAATCTAATAAGAAGGTATCTGAAATAATAGATTCAGTAGGAAACTATGAAGATGGATTCGAAGATATAATAGAATTATCCATGGGATGTAAATTCTCTAACTGCACTCATACAACCGAACCTAACTGTGCGGTTAAAAAAGCAATTTCTGAAGGCATTCTCTTAGATGAAAGATTTAATAACTATTATAGATTTATAAACGAGGCAAAATATGTTTCTGAGCAAAAGAATAAAACTAAGGCTATTGATTATATGAAACAACTGAAACTTTTTCAAAATCGTAGTTAAGAACATACTGGATCGCATAAGGTAACGGCTATCCAACTAAACAAATTAGAGCATTTCCCTATATAACTAACGCATGCGATAGCTCCATAAGATATTTTAAAGTCGGTTTCCCAATTTGAAAGTCGGCTTTTTTTGTTTTTCTATAACAAAAAGTGTAATAACTTAGCAGTAAGTAGTTCAGTTATTGTGGAGAAAATCTAAAATAACGAGCTAAATAACATATTAATTCACATGTTAATTTGCATAGTAAATAACACGCAAGAAAACTCAAAGTCCCTATGTAACTCTGAGCTTTACTTTTGTATGAGGCTTATTCAATTAAAGCCCCGTTAGTGAATTAATTATTTTCAGAAGAAATATTTAATACTCTGAGAAAATAAAACATAAAAAGCAAAAATTGCTAAAACCAAATCAATTAATGCTAACTTCTTATTTCCTTCTTTTAAACTTATGGTAAAACCATAAATACTTCTAACCATCCAAAAAGCCATCAAAAATAACCAACCAAAGTGGTCATTTGTATAGTTTTCATCAAAAAACATTTGGAATGCACCTAAGATTAATAAAATAAGTATGATATTAGTTCCAACCCTTAAAGCCCTATTTGATTTATTATTTTTCAATTTATCATCCTCAAATCAACAATCCCTCTTAAACTATCCTGCTTTTTAGCAGAACAAAGACAATTTTGCTTCTCATTATATTTTAACATAAACTACCTAATTCTTCCATTTACTTTTTAACACCTCGAGTGACAACCAAAATAACGAAGTGACAATAGTTGTGGTCATTTCATTAATTGGTATGCAATTTCACTTGTTAATTCAACAGTGAAAACAGGATAAACCTTTACATATCAACAAAAAAATCCTCAAGTAATAAAAATAAACACTTCACTTTTCCTAGATTAAACAGTGAAGTGCTTATTTAAGTTATTAACTAGTATTTAATTCACTCATGACTGAGAGCAAACTTTTATATATACGCCTCTTTCTATCGTTTGCTTTGCTTGTTCCGTCAACGTCTTGGTACTAGCCGACAAGTTAGATACGGGAACGAGTTGACTTGAGACGATAACAAGCGGATCGATCAGGCGCTGTTTTGTTGTTTGATGAACGTCATAACAAGATTGAGTCCCTTTCTCTACTTTGCTGTTACAAAGCGTATGCAGCATAGCTGCAATGCTGCTATCACCAGAGTCCTTTAACAAGCGAATTACATCCTCATCTTCTTTCAGAAAATCTTCTATAGACAGCACATTTTTTTGCAAAGCAAGTCTTAATGTTTTTGCAAGCTGATCATTCCCAAACATATTAAGCGGGTCCATGAGAAGCCCAATGACCTCTTTATAGTATGTGCTCACAAACCATTCCGCCGCTGATTGATCGCTGCAAACTATTTGTCCGTCAAAAGCCACAAGCTGGTCCAAAAAACAATGCGCCTCTTGTAGTGTTATATGACCATAAGCGTATAGGTCACGCAATGTATAATCAACACGATCCGCACATAATCGCGGAGCTGGCTGTTCCAGCAAAGTCCACTGGCTCTCATCAAGCAAGATACCCTCCCAGTCCAATCCAGCCTTCGCCAAAATGTCAGGAATTGACGATCGAGCAACGATCTGTTCATAAATCATTTCATGGTAATTTTCTTCTTTATGTCCAAGGACATAATCAATAACATGGGAAAATGCCGTATGCGAAACATCATGCAATAAAGCGGCCACTTGCTCTTCCAAGGAGCCTCCGAGTTTGTTTACAAGCATCATCGCGCCGATTGAATGGTCGTACCGTGTGTTGTTCCAATTTGGATTTACAAGATAGCTAGCACCACCTTGATAAATTCCTTTTAATCGTTGCACCGAATTGCTGCGAATAAGTTCTAACAGGACACCATCTATCTCAAATTCACCGTAGAGGGCATCGCTAAGCTTCAAAGTCATTGTCATTTTCCTTCTCCTTTCACCATACCTATCATGTCTTTAAGCCAAAACCGGTTGGCTAACTGCTTATCCTAGGTTAGTTTTACAGCCAATGTTAATCAGTACAAGAACAAATTCGCTCTTGTGCTCATTAACATCCACTGGAGAACAACATACTCTGTACCCCAATGCCTGCTGTATTTATCCTGGATAGCGCCTCATAATAAGATTACCATAATTAATGATGGATAGGAGTGAAGAAAAACGGCAAACCGGAAAGATTTCTGAAGGTTTATTAAAACGAATGCAAGGTGTTTGTCTTGTACAATATACAAATAATTAATAGTGATGAAAGAGGCTGCCCCGAAAGGTCGTTAAAAAACGACCTTTTGAGACAGCCTCTTAGAACTATAAGGTTAGTCTTTATACATTAAACTTCTTTTAACACCTTAATACCTTTTACTATATTCCAAATGAAATAGTAAATACTTAAGATAAAAGCAATAACAAACGTTCCGATTACGGCAATTCCAAGTGCATTTTCACCTAACGTACTAAATCCAACTGCTCCAGATATAGCAAGACCAATGATGAGTGTTACGCAAGGAATTAGATGTGTCCATAATGCTTTTTTCGCATGATATTTTACTTCTTCTTCTGCTACAAAGTAAATAATGATTGGTAATAGAAATGGTGCAAAGAAGATACTAAAGTAATTTAAAGAAGATAAGATATTATTTGCTTTCATGAGCTTCACCTCTTAAAAATTATTATGATTTCTTATATCCTTATTATCACATTGAAATAGTATATGAACTATCTAATAACCTTACGTTAAGATGACAGTTTTGTAAGATAGCCCATCCCATTTTCAAACGTATCCCGGCTGGACGAAAGTTCCGTTTGTTTCAACTCTTAAGTTGATAGCAATGTGGTGCTACCTCAAGTATTAGTATTTCCAAGTTTCGAAGATTCATTGCATGAATTCTCTAGTTTTTGCACCAGAACAAAAAAGAGACCGTAGCGAAAGTATAAAATACTTTTGCTACAATCCCATTCATCTTCCAACTACTAATTATATAATTTTATTTCTGAGGCTGAAGCAAATCCACTGTGTCCTGATACCACTTCAAGCTTCACATACTGAGCATCTACTTTACTGAAACTTGCATTCTTGGTAAGTTTATCATCTGCCCAAGTTCCAGTAGCAACCTTTGTAAAATTAACTCCATCTAGACTTGTGTATATATTATAACTAGTTATGTTACCATTAGAGTTACTGTCTTGTCTTGGAACATAAGCTAATTGTGATATGCTAGTAACTTCATTAAGCTTTATGGTAATGTATGGAGCCTTATCACTGCCATTCCATAACGTATGCCACATTGTTGCACCGTTTCCATCGATTGCATTTGCAGCACCATTATTAGCCGAAACTTCCTGACTTGAGACACCTGCAACTGATAAGTTTTTGTGCGGTATTAATCCTATTGCAGCAGTATCAGTAAACTTTAAGTTAACAGCATCACTTGCTGGATTTGAACCAACAGCAAATTTTCTAACTGTTAATGTAACATTTCCTGTTAAATCCGGTAAATTAGGAGCAACTGGATTATATTTTGTCCAATGTGAACCTTGGTCTATACTGAATTCCATCGTATCGTCTAGACCAAAAACTAAGTTCTCCTCATCATTTGAAGAAACATTAACTTTACCAGCTTTTCCAATTGGAATTAATAAAGGCTGCTCTGTTCCGATCACTCTTGTTAAAATGCCATCCGTTGAATTGATTGCTGAGATCTCTTCATTGCTCAGAAGCATATCATTGCTTGTAGTAGCTTTATACGTTTTTCCTCCATCAATACTGTATTCCGTATCGGGTTTAATTCCCATTAGTTTTCCTGCATTTGCTCCATCAAAACTAAAAGTAGCCAGGCCTAATCCTAAACTTGGCATTTGATCTTTAATTTTATTAGCTACTTGCTTTTGATTTACATCCGTTATTGCGTTAAATACATTTAATATATTTAACGTATACTGTTGAAGTTTTGCTCTATCATCTGTGTTCAGAACATGGCTTCTAATTTGAGTAAGAAGATCCATCATCGGTCTTGGCTCATTAGCAAAAGAAGAAATGATACTGCTGTTTAATTCTTGCCACTCAGCATCTGTTACATTTGGATTTTGTAACATAAGAGAAACGTAATCTTTCCATACTAAAACATTAGTTGGTAAAAGATTAGTAGCTATTTTATAAATTGCAATTTTCTTATCTGTTGAATTCATCACTTTCGCTAACCAGCGTAATCGCTCTGATTTATCTAGTTTTACTGGGGTACGTTCAGCATCTTCAAATAGTAAGATGTAAGATACTTGATTTCCCAAGCTATTATCTGACCAAGGAATAACAGTTACATCATGACGGCCCGATTCACCCCATCCCGATATATCATTTCCTAAATGCCAAGAAGATGGTTTGTCATTCCATATGAGTGCACAATGCCCAGGTTGTGTAACAGGCATAGCGGCCACACCAAAGGCTTGACTTACTTGTACACCAAACTTCGAAATATTACCGCATACCCCGCCAAATCTGTAAATGGAAGAAAGATTCCAACCTACACCGTAGAATGCATCATTCCCAGCTTGAATGCTAACTCCATCTTTGTTATTTGTTACATACTGAATCAAATATGCACTTGTTCCGATCTTATCTTGACTTTTAAGTTCTGGATGCTCCGTATTAATCATGTTTCTTGCCCAAGTTAAATCTTCTTCTGGTGACCAAGTATTCACTACTAATCTTAAATGCCAAACATCATATGTTCTAAAGACTGGAAGTAACTCATTATTTTGATCTGCTGTTTTATAATATTGGTACCTCGTTAATGGATCAATAGGTTTATTATTTGTCCAATATTTTATAGGTTCAGCATGAGCTAACGATGTAGCTATCGCTAATTTTAAATACAATCCTTCATGAGAATCTGCATCCGTATTCCAGATTGTATTCCATATCTCAAGTGCATTTACTGAATTCTTTGCAGTTGGACTGCCACCTTCAAGAAACGTACTCATTACCCCTGTATTTTTCATAACCCAATTAAGAAAACTCTGATGAGCAGCATCTTTTTTAGCGAATGTATCCATTGCTGCAGCACCTGTTTGTGATATGAATTGCCACTGAGCCAAAGCTGCTGCAAATACTGGGTCTGTAAGCTTACTTTTCAAATTCGCTTCAGTGAGTTCCCCAACCTTTTCATTTAAATATGTTGTAAGATAACTCAAATGATCTTCAAAATTACCATTTGCAATTGCCTGATCTGTCTTTTGTTTCAATGTTGTTTGAGTCAACGACACCGTTTCAGCTGAAACTTTTGTATAAGGAATCGTAACAAAACTCCCTGAAATAAGTGACATAGTTAATACTAAAGATAAAGTTCTTTTCAAAATAAGCCCCCCTATTTTTTGTTTTTAAACGATTACCTTTGTGTCTATCCCCCCTCATGTAAAATAATTCTAGGACCTGAAATGACCCTAAAATTTGTAAGATTCGCAATTCTTTTGACATTTTTCGACAACTGGCTGACATAGTGAGTGAAATACACCTTAGTCCCTATAGCTTTGTGTCATTAGCTTTCACTAATTTCGCCTTTACCAAGATGCATCTTTCAGTTTGAATATACCAAAAGTCCAATTATATTTATAGACTTTTATAATTAATGTAACTATTTTTTTAAAAATTTAATTAAGGCCCGACACGCATGCCAATCAAGCTACCATTTTGAAGTGCCCCCAAAACGAAAATTTCATCCTTTCATAGGTGTCCATGTGAATTAAGCTCATTTTTTTTCGTTTTGGGGTAATTCTGAATTCTTAAGTTGATGGCGATGTGACGGGACTCCTTAAATAAGAAAATTAACAATTTTAAAAATATATTTGATTATATTTTTAAATCATAATAGCATTCGAAGTGTAGCAAATATGAATAAAGAAAGGAAAGAGAAACTATGAATATGAAAGTCGAAACTCTTCCAAAATATCGCATTGCCTATGTACGCCAAGTTGGTCCATATGGTCCTGCTAACATGCAAGCAATGGAAAAGTTAAAGAAATGGGCTGAGGAGAAAGATCTTATTAAATCGGCAATAATACTTGGAATTCCACAAGATAACCCTGAAACAACACTTCCTGAAAATTGTAGATATGATGCTTGTATTGTGATTTCAAAAGATTATCAAATTGATGATTCAATTTGCGAAGGGGAACTTTCTAGTGGAAAGTATGCTATTTTCACAATCAAACATACAGCGGAAGATATTCAAAAAGCATGGGCTGAAATTTTCCCAGCTTTACACAACAATGGCTATCAAATTGACAACAAACCGATTTTAGAAAGATACACGAGTGAGATGATTAACAACCATTATTGTGAAATATGTATACCTGTAAAAGCGTTATAAAAGAAGAAACCATTATATATAAATACAAATTGAAGAACCAACATAAACCCTTTCTTTTTAGGTGGGAAAGAGCATCCAGCCATGCATAGAAGCGGTCAGATCCTCTTCCTGCCCCACGCCAAGTTAAAACAAAGAGAGAGAATGAGCGCAGGTCACTTTTTGTTCTTCATAGCCGCGACTTATATGTTGGAAAACCAAAATGGATATATATATACAAACAGCTCAAAAACTGTACAAATTTATTATTCAGCTTCAACTTATGAGTTGTAATTAAAAACTAAAAAGAAATGCT
>NZ_JBALQK010000181.1:19948-23215 GCF_036965845.1 Bacillus sp. JJ1127
AGCATTTCTTTTTAGTTTTATTTAGTTGAAGTTTTCAAGAAATCCGTAACCATTTTAGAAGTACTAGAATCTATTTGAATGCCTTGAACCTTCTCTTTATCATTTGTATCTTTTGCTATTACAAATTTATCATCATTTATCCAAAGTAATAATTTTTCTGTTGAATCATCGGTGAAAATAACTTCTATGTTAGATTTTGCAGATTTTCTTGTTTTTTCATCTAATGTTATTTCTTTAGAGGATCCAGATTTAATTGCTGTGATAATTTGATTGATAAAATCTTTGTTATCTGTGTTTCCTTTAGATAGGTTGCTAGTGTTACTTATTACTCTAATTTCTTTTACTTCCTTGTTTTCAAAAATCTTTGATGTCTCTTTAGAGCTACTAGATTGGGAACCTTCTGAAGAACTTGTTGTATTTGAGCAACCAATTAACCCTACGAATACGATAATTGAAATAAGCATAAAAGCAATATTTTTAATGCCCCTCACCTCTTTTACCTAATTATACCATTTTTTATTCTCCCCTTATTATTTTTTACGTTCTTTATTTCGCACATAAGATAAAGGTACTTCTAATCATTCCTTATAAAGCTACTTGACTAATCGTAAGAAAGGGGATATCCCATAAGTCAGTTACACTGACTTACAGGATATCCCCTTTTTTGTTCTTATTAAATCAATCTACAGCTAATACAAACTTTAAGATTTTCTAATTTTCAGTGTGTAAAAGCTGAGTGGCTTTTTCTTTCTGTTTCTGTCCTTTTAGGAAAAACGATACAGCAAGAGCAACAATTACAAAAATTAACCCAAGTGTAAATGCCCCTTGGAAGCCAGATGTTAAGCCATTTAACTTTTCTGCTGGATCCATTGGATTTGCTGAGTTTTCCATATATTGAGTTGTGCCTGAAGACATTTTAGATATGAATATAGCCGTGCCAATCGCGCCAGCTACCTGCTGTAATGTATTAAAGAGCGCTGTACCATGTGGATAAAGCTCTGGTGTCAATTGATTTAAACCATATGTTTGTACTGTCATCACAAACATGAGTCCAACCATTAATACGCTATGCATCAAGATAATTTGTGTCAATGTTGTTTCTGGGTTCATGCCTTTAAATAGCCACATTGCAATGGCTACTAGCACAATGCCAGGGATGATAATAATCTTTGGACTGAATTTATCAAATAATTTACCTGCAATCGGTCCCATAATGGCGCTAATTATACTCCCTGGTAGCATAATTAGCCCTGATTTAAAGGCTGTAACAAGTAAAACCGTTTGTAAGAACATTGGTAATAACGTCATTGTTGAGAACAGCGACATCATGACAATGAATATTAACCCAACTGATAAAGTAAACATTGGAAACTTAAATGCGCGTAGTTCTAAAATTGGATTATCGATTTTTAATTGACGAACAACAAAAATGAATAACGATATAGCCCCGATAATTAAAGTAGAATAAACTTTAGGATCTGACCATCCTAAATCACCTGAAGAACTAAAGCTATATACAATCCCACCGAAACCTAATGTTGATAAAAGAATTGATAAATAATCAATTTTTGGTCGTGTTAACTCCGTGACATTTTGAATATATTTCATTCCAATGAAAATGGAAATGATTACGATAGGAATAACAATGTAGAATAACCAGCGCCAACTAAGTGAATCCGCGATAATTCCGGATAATGTAGGACCAATTGCTGGAGCAGACATCATAACAAGTGCTATTAAGCCCATTGTGGCACCACGTTTTTCAGGTGGACAAATAATTAAAATCGTATTCATTAGTAATGGTGAAATTAACCCAGTAGCGATTGCTTGGACAATACGACCGATTAATAAAACGGAAAATGTCGGTGCGAATCCAGCAATCAACGTACCAACTAAAAATGTTACCATGGCGGTTAAGAACATTTGTCTCGTTGTAAGCCATTGTTGAAGTAAAGCTGTAATCGGTACTAAAACCCCAACAACTAACATGTAGAATGTAGAAAGCCATTGAATTGTTGAAGCTGTTACATCAAATTCTTTCATTAATACGGTTAAAGCATTACCAAGTAATGTTTCATTTAATAATGCAACCATTGCACCTAAAATTAATGCAATTAAAATGGGTGTATGTCTAATATTAGAAGTATCAATTTTGCTACTTGTAGAACTCGTAGTTGTCATATTCATTTACTGATTTTCCTCCCGCTTTCTTTATTTTTAATACATTTGTATACAAAAGATCACATGTAACATAATATACACATGTAGATTAAAAAGGGAGAATCAATTTTCAGTAATTGTATAATTAATCTACAAAAAAGGAGAAGTGTAGATGAAAAATAATGAAGGGCAGCTGGATTTACGTGTTAGACGTACACATAAATTATTATGGGAGTCTTTATTTGAATTAATGACGCAATCAAAACAGAAATATAGTTCCATTACCATCAACCAAATCTGTGATCGTGCGATGGTGCATCGAACAACATTTTATAAACATTTTGAAGATAAAGATGCATTATTGGCATTCGGATTTAAACAATATCAAGAGGAATCCTTGACAATACCACTTTTAGATCGATTAACTAAGCCATTTCAAGTGATGGAGCAATTCTTACATCATGAAGGGATTGGAAAAATATTAGAGTCGCAAATGGGTGATGAACAATTTAATAACTTTATGCATTATCAAACTCGTGAAATGAAGAAACAGGAGCATCAAGAATTAAATCGAATTTGTCAAAGCCATACAATACCAAATGAGTTAATTATCGAATTCTATTCGGGTGTAATTACAACGTTAAGTACATGGTGGTTACAAAATAGAAAAAGTGTTTCAGCAGAAGAAATGGATACATACTTTCATCAAATGATCAATCAAGATGTTTTTCAATTGAACAGAGATCAAATGTAAGTAAAAAGAATTGGAGAAATTTTAATGACTGTATCTTTTGATGAGAATCAAATCAGCGTTTTTGATTTGGAACGTGTTTCAATCATATAAAGTGAAACTTTAATCAGTGGGGTTTTCTTCCCCCCCACTGATTATTAGCTCTCACCAATCGGGATTTAGACTATTTTTGAAGTTAAAAGCACGTTACTATTCTCTTATGTTAATGAGAAAGGATAACGCTTTTTGGTATTTGAGGGTATTAAAATCTCCTGAGTTGATGGGCATGTATAGTGCCCCCTAGTGCTGCTATTCAAAAGTTTACTTTCGAAAATAAGAAAAAGCCCTAAGTAGTTAGGACTCTTTTTGTATACCTT
>NZ_JBALQK010000182.1:0-268 GCF_036965845.1 Bacillus sp. JJ1127
AAATAAATCGAAGGAAAGGATTCTTTTTATGAGGTCTTTCCAAAAAGTAGATTAGAATGGGCCTTATTTGTGTTGCACATAATCTACGGAAATAGACAATAAGCAGGTTTTTCGATTGTGTCATTTAGATTATCATTTCGATATCTTCGCTTCATATATTGCTAAAAAAAGAGTTGATGCTATATACTTCAGATTCTATAAATGCCATTTTCTCAGCTCCCAAAAACATGTTTCTCATTCTATATAAAGCCATTTTCATTTTTCGACA
>NZ_JBALQK010000182.1:471-13692 GCF_036965845.1 Bacillus sp. JJ1127
AGATGCTCTCTCCCACCTAAAAAGAAGGTTTTTATGTCGGTTTTTTAATTGATGTATATCTATCAAACGTTTAAAGCAAATCATAGATTTCTTGCATTTAATCCTATATAATATGAAATATGTAAGCGTTTTCTTTAAGCTATTTTTCTATAATAAATTTTGAAAACGTGTTAAGCTAGTAGAGGGATTATTGGCATTATTATGATAATAATCTGCTTACATGAACGATGGGGAGGCTTCACAATGTCTAGTAAAACACTCGAAAACTTTTTAGAAGAAAATTTAGAGGATTTAAAAGCAAAGGGTCTTTATAACGTAATTGATCCGCTAGAAAGTCCAAATGGACCGATCATTACAATTGGCGGGAAAGAATATATTAACTTATCTTCAAACAACTATCTTGGTTTAGCGACTGATAATCGCTTACAAGAAGCGGCAATTGGTGCAATTCATAAGTACGGTGTAGGGGCAGGGGCTGTTCGTACAATTAACGGTACTTTAGATTTGCATATTAAATTAGAAGAAACAATTGCAAAGTTTAAACATACAGAAGCAGCAATTGCATATCAATCAGGATTTAACTGTAATATGGCAGCGATTTCAGCTGTTATGGATAAAAATGATGCGATTCTTTCTGATGAATTGAATCATGCGTCTATCATTGATGGTAGCCGTTTATCAAGAGCGAAAATTATCGTTTATAAACATTCTGATATGGAAGACCTGCGTAAAAAAGCAATCGAAGCGAAAGAGTCAGGTCTTTACAATAAATTAATGGTTATTACAGATGGTGTTTTCTCAATGGATGGAGATGTTGCAAAACTGCCAGAAATTGTTGAGATTGCAGAAGAACTAGATTTAATGACATATGTAGATGATGCACACGGTTCAGGTGTACTTGGAAAAGGCGCAGGTACTGTAAAACATTTTGGCCTTTCGGATAAAGTTGATTTCCAAATTGGTACATTATCAAAAGCGATTGGTGTAATTGGTGGATATGTAGCAGGAAAGCAAAACTTAATTGATTGGCTAAAAGTTCGTTCACGTCCATTCTTATTCTCAACAGCTTTAACGCCAGCAGATGCAGCAGCTTGTATGAGATCCATTGAGATTTTAATGGAAAGCACGGAATTACATGACCGCTTATGGGAAAATGGCCGTTATTTAAAACAAGGCTTAAAAGAGCTTGGCTTTAACATTGGAGAAAGTGAAACGCCAATTACACCTTGTATTATTGGTGATGAAGTATTAACACAAGAATTCAGTAAACGTTTAAATGAAGAAGGCGTATACGCAAAATCAATTGTGTTCCCAACTGTAGCAAAAGGAACAGGTCGTGTTCGTAATATGCCGACAGCGGCACATACGAAGGAAATGCTTGATGAAGCAATTCGTACGTATGAAAAAGTGGGAAAAGAAATGGGAATCATCTAATACAATTACATCTTTTGAAAGCTTGCAAATGAGGAGTGGGGAAAAATGAAAAAAATTCTAGTAACCGGTTCTTTAGGGCAAATTGGTTCTGAACTTGTAATGAAACTTCGCGATGTATACGGTGCATCAAACGTTATTGCAACAGATATTCGCGAAACAGATAGCGATGTTGTAAAATCTGGTCCGTTTGAAACATTAGATGTAACAGATGGTCAAAAACTGCATGATATTGCGAAACGTAATGAAGTAGATACAATTATTCATTTAGCAGCTTTACTTTCAGCGACTGCAGAAAAAAATCCGTTATTTGCTTGGAATTTAAATATGGGTGGACTTGTAAATGCATTAGAAGCAGCACGCGAACTTAACTGTAAATTTTTCACGCCAAGTTCTATAGGGGCATTCGGTCCAACAACACCAAAAGATAATACACCACAAGATACGATTCAGCGTCCAACTACAATGTATGGAGTAAACAAAGTAGCAGGAGAATTGTTATGTGATTACTATTATCAAAAATTTGGTGTTGATACGCGCGGGGTACGTTTCCCAGGTTTGATTTCTTATGTAGCTCCTCCAGGAGGCGGTACAACTGATTATGCAGTTGAAATTTATTATGAAGCAATTAAAAAAGGTACGTACACCTCTTACATTGCAGAAGGTACATACATGGATATGATGTATATGCCAGATGCATTGCAAGCAATTGTTTCATTAATGGAAGCAGATCCAAGTAAATTAATACATCGCAACGCTTTTAATATTACCGCAATGAGCTTCGAACCAGAGCAAATTGCAGCATCTATTCGTAAGCACATCCCGACGTTTACAATGGATTACGCTGTAGATTCAGCTCGTCAAACAATTGCTAATAGCTGGCCAAACTCAATTGATGCAACAGCAGCAAAAGAAGAGTGGGGCTTTAAAGCAGAGTATGATTTAGATAAAATGACAGCTGATATGCTGGCGAAGTTAAAAAAAAAATTAGCAGCTGAGTTAGTGTTGAATTAAGGAAAAAGAGCCGATTCGAGGAATTGAATCGGCTCTTATTATTATCGGCGATTTTTAAAATATATCGATGATTCAACAAAGTGCAAATAAAAACCCAAGAGCTAATTCAGCTCCTGGGTTCTATTCAATCGTCTTCAATAATAATCTCTTCAATAGTGGTTTAATTTTCAGTCGTAAATCTTCAGCATGATTCGCAACTAAGAAGTGGTGATTATAAATATTTTTCATCAATTGGTAAGTGGCTTCTTTTGCTTCACCTTCTTCGATGAAAATACCGATTACTTCCATACCGCTTTTACGAGCGAGTTTAACAGCTTCATGCGTATCTAAAATACCGTCTTGCTGATAGTCTAAAGCGGATGGTTCACCATCTGTAAAGACAAGCAAGAATTTGTGCTTCTCTGGTCTTTTTGCAAGCTTTTCAGAAGCGATACGAATGATATAACCGTCACGATTATCTTCTTCTTCACGAAGTTGCATAATTTCTGGTCCAATGTTTGGAAGTGTTGAATTTTTATACGTTACAACTTCATGAATTACGTTTGGTTTATCTTCTGGTGTAGCACTAGAAGCATCTTCCCAAAAACCACTAATCGCATGTGGGATTTTTAATGATTTTAATGCTTCGTGGAACAGAACAACACTCTTTTTTGTTTCTTCCATTTTGTTATACATGGAGCCAGAGCAGTCAACTAATAGTTGAAAGGCAACGTCAAGCTCTTGTGATTCCTGCCCTTTTTTGTAAAACATACGCGGTTGCTTTTCTGTATAAATACGCAGAAACTTTTTGCGGAGTCTGCCGTAATATTTATCACTATTTGCGTTTGTTTTGTTTTCAATCGTTTTTTCAATAATTTTTTTTAGTTCTTTTACGTCCTTGTTAATGACTGACTTGATGGTTTGATAGTCTTTCTTATCGTCAGGGGTTGGCTTACGAGCTTCTTTAAATGTATGAGAGGCACCGACGTTATATTTACCGTATATACCCTCATTTTGACTAGAAGCATGGGAAGCTCTCGCATCTTGCGCATCTGCTTGATCAAAGTTCGATTGTGTACTTTTTTGTGAAGTACCTTGTACCGATCCGAGTGCTTGATCGCCATCTTCAGACTCACGAGCTGTATCGCCCATCATATTTGTTTTTGTACCACTTTCTAATTCAAAGCGTAAGAAGTTTTCATTTTCGTTATTTTTATTTTCACGATGCCATGTAGAGAAGCTCTCATCCATTTTATTTTTATTATCATCGTCATCTACGATTTGGGTATCGTCATTTGCTAAATCCTCAGGACGCCCATTCTTTTCATCAGCAATAACAGATAAATAGAGTGGTGCATGTCCAAAGTAGTTGTTAATCATATCAGTTTCAAGAAATCCTTCTAAGCGATAACGAATTTTTTCAACAATATACATTGTATCTTCTGTATTACGTGCTTGGAATGCTTCGTGTAAAATGGCTTCAATCTGCTCAAAATATTCGTTATTAAACATTTCGTATTTATCGCTCGTTAATGAAAGATAGCATAGGCAAAATAGACGGTCACCATGATAGTTACGAACGCGGTTTATTTCATTTTGTGAGCTGAAATAATTTCGATACATTTCTTTACGTCTTCTAAAAATATGTTTTGTGCCAGGACGTAAGCCTTTCACAATTTCCTCAACCCGTAAGTCCTCTAATAGAACAAATAATTGCGTTAAAAACTTTTTAAGAGGAGATTCTTGTAATTCGATTGCATAAGAACGAATTAATGTCATGTCCGAGTAATGTTTGTTGCCAAGTGCTTTTAAAAATACTTCGCTTTTTAATCCAATTACTGTATCTTCTTCTTTTCGATCATCCCAAAAGTGACTGATGACAACCTTCTTCTCCATTTCGTCGTAATATGCTTTATAACCGTATTCCAAGTAAGCATCGTCTTCTTTTAGAAGAGCGTACATTAAATTTTCCATTTGAAGAAACAGCGACGCATCAATTTTTTTGTCACTAAAAATTTGTCTCATGAATTATCCCTCAAAGAAATAGCTTTCTGCTAATTCACGGACAGTCATTTGTTCTGTTTCATCATTTAATTTTGCGATAATGCTTCGCTCAATGGCACGCATAACAGGAATATATACACCTAAGTCACATGCGTCGATAATACCACGAATACTTGCTGCTTCTTCACTTACACGTCCATCACGAGCAAGAGGCATAAGATCACTTGCAAATGCTACAAACTTTTCAATTGTTGCAATGTCTTTTAATTTTGATTCGGATAATAATAGTTGTTTTAATGTATCCCCTTGAATATAAGGGACTTCAATAATAACAAAACGGTTTTTTAATGCTTCATTTAGTTCACTTGTTCCAACATAACCTTCATTAATTGCGGCAATTACACGATATTCCTCATCACCGTATACGACTTGCTGTGTAAATGGGTTAGTAATCATTTTACGGTAATCTAATGCACCATGAAGAAGAGGAAGCGTCTCTGGTTTTGCCATGTTGATTTCATCGATATATAAGAAATGTCCATTTTGCATTGCTTTCATAAGAGGGCCGTCAACGAAGGAAACTTCAGATGCGCCATTGTTTGTTTTTAAAGTATTGTAGCCTAAAATACCTTCTACATCTAAATCAACAGAACAGTTAATGCTATGCATTGGTTTTTGGAATAAGGAAGAGAGCGTTTCTGCAAGGACTGTCTTACCGCTTCCAGTTGGCCCTTTTAATAGAATGTTTTTGCCAAGAAGAAGTGCTGTAATCGCATCTTCAATAATGCTGTTATCCGATGCTTTGTACATTTTTGTTCCAATTAAATGTGCATTTTCACCAGCTGCTTGCTTATTTTTCTCGTGAATTGTTGCTAATTGCTGCTTTAAATCAGCATGTATATGAAATTGTTCTAACATGTATTTCCCACCTAACATTATTTTCATAAAGTAAAACAAACACATCTTATGATAACTTGTTTTAATATGGTATGCAAAGGAAAGGGGTGGGAGGAATGCAGCATGATAAAAGAAAAAAGTAATCAAATTTGAATTGATTACTTTTTAGAAATTTACAGTAGAGGTGAAATGAGTCGCATAAAAGATTCGAGTACTCGTTTTTGAATACTTCGCTTTTGAAATGACTCCCATTTAATCTCTACAGAGTCTTTAAAATCTTGTTTAAAATCACTTTTTATATCTAAAACGGTTTTAGATTCATATAAAATTGCAATGAGCTCATAATTAAGCGCAAAGCTACGAATATCCATATTTGCTGTACCAATTGTTGCAACATCATCATCAACGAGTACAATCTTAGCATGCATAAAGCCATCTTTATAGCGGTAAATGGATGCCCCTGCTTTTAGAAGTGGTGTAAAGTATGATTGAGATGCTTGATCGCTAATGACGCTGTCACTTTTTCCAGGGTATAAAATACGGACATCCACTCCAGAGAGTGCACTTAAACGTAGTAATGTTAATGTTTCTTGATCAGGAATGAAGTATGGAGTGGCGATCCAAATTGATTTTTTTGCAGATCCCATAACTTTCAATAAGGCATTACGAATACTTGTATCATCTGAGCTCGGTCCACTTGCGACGATTTGAACGGCACCTTCTGCTTGAAGAACTCCTTGATCTGGAAAGTATTCTTTATTTATAAATTGATCCCAAGAATAAGTATTTAAATCACTAGAAGCATAGAGCCAATCTTCTAGGAAGATGGCTTGTAGTTTATATAATGCTTTTCCCTCTATTTCTAAATGGCTATCGCGCCAAATAGGAAACTTCTTTGAACGACCAAGATATTCATCGCCAACGTTGAGTCCACCTGTAAAACCAATTGTTCCATCCACAATCACAATTTTACGGTGATTACGATAATTTACTGTTTCCAGTAGCCAAGGGGAAAGGATAGGATCAAATTCAATCACTTCAATTCCTGCTTCTTTCATAGGTTGTAAGAAGTGATTTCGTAACGTATTACTTCCAAGCCCATCATAAAGAAAGCGTACGATAACACCGGATTTTGCTTTCTTTATTAATGCATCTCGAATTTTTGTACCGATTTCATCTGATCGATAAATGTAGTATTGAATATGGATATGATGTGTGGCATTTTCAATAGCTTGTATAATCTCAGTAAATGTTTCTTCACCGTTTGTTAAGAGTTTTGTTGTCGTTTCATTGGCGACAGGGCCGCCACCAAACTTTTGTATAATTTTTGTTAAATGGGCAGATCGTTCACTTAGTGGGGAAGGTATTTCTAAATCAAAACTCCGTCCATCTAAAATCTTCCGGAATAACTTTCTTTGTTCTTCTGCACGATGTAAATGCTTTGTTCTTCTCCAGCGGCTTCGCCCAAAAAGTAAGTACAATAGTACACCTATAGCTGGAAGGAGTGCTAATACTAAAAACCATGCTAATGTACTTTGTGGTGAACGATTTTCAATAAAAATAATGAAGGAAATCCCTATAACAGTGATGGGCCATAGTACACCAACAAAAGTATATAGCGAGATAACTGATTTATTTACCAAGATGAGGATAGTTACTACAATAGCTAATCCAAATAGTAATTGAACAACGCGATTTTTCATATGTATGCATTTCACCTATTCTTTCTTAAATATAAGAAGTTGTACTTTAATAGTTTTATTATAAAACATTTTATTTTTTTTACACAATATAGACATTTTGCCCATGCCTTCCGCATTTGTCCTACATAACGTATATTGTTACGTTTTTCTATGAAACGGAGCGTGAATGAATTGTATAGAGCCTATCGCCCAGTTGGAGGATTTGGGCATGGTGGCTTTGGACACCCACCATTTTTGGGCGGCGTTTTTTTTCCGGTTGTTGTAGCGGGCGTTTTACTTAGTCCTGCTTTTGATTATGGTGGGTATGGTTATCCATATTATACAGATGATCAAGAGTATCCTTATGATTCATACAGCATATATTGATGAAAAATGGAAAAATAAAGGAATTGCACTGTCCTGCATGTAATAGCAAATAATTAGTAAAAAGGGAGATGTGGATAAAATGAATTATATACGAAATCATGGCGGGCATCATGGGCACAATCATGGTGGACATCATCACGGCGGACACCATCATGATCATCACCACCATCATGGAGGCGGATGGGGTGGTGCATGGGGCGGAAGTGCGTTTTTCCCAGGTAGCTTTGCAGGTGGATTGCTAGGAGGTCTTACAGCTGGAGCGCTAACAAGTGGTGGCGGGTATTATCCAGCGCCATATCCGGTATCCTATCCTTCAACGTATCCAGCGCCGTATCCAGCGCCATATCCGGCAACTTATCCATCAACACCATATCCGTATTATTAGTATGTTTTTTATTTGGGAATATGGCAAAAGTATTACGTAATAAAAACTGCTCTTATAATCTAATAAAGAGCAGTTTTTATTATGTTTATGGGATAAAAGGCACACTTTAAAATCATAAACCTTTAGGGAGTATATTCTTGGAAATGTTCTATAATAAATTCCTTAAACGTTTTTGCTGCAGGAGATAAATAATGATTGCGCGCTGTAGCTAAGGCAATGGTTCGTTCACAAGGATAGTCAGTAATTTCTAGAAAATGTAGTTGGGATTGATTAAACTCTTTGACTTTCGGTAAGATGGCTATACCAAGTCCAGCGGATACTAATCCAAAGATTGTTGCAATTTCTTCCCCCATAAACGTAATTTTAGGGTGAACTTGAAGAGATTCACACATTTGATCAAATACATAACGAAGTCCATAACCATCTTTAAAACAGATAAATTCTTCATTTCCTAGTTCTTGAAATGACACACTACTTTGTTTTGCAAGTGGATGTGCTTTTGAAACTGTCAAATATAAAGGTTCTATTCTTAATGTTTCCCATTCAATTTGTTCATGCGGGATTGGTGGAGAAGATAAGCATATGTCTGCTACTCCATCTTTTACTTTTTGTAAAAGGTTAATATTAGCTCCCTGATACATTTGAAATGTCACTTTTGGATAAATCTTTTTGTAATCAGCAACAATCTTTGGAATCGGGCGAGTGCCTAAAGTGTGTAAAAATGCAATTGAAATTTCCCCTCGATCAGGAGAAACTTTTTCCTGTATTTCCGCAATACCAGTATGTAATGCACTTTGTGCTTGTTTCGCTCTTTTTAAAAACATTTCTCCGTATTTAGTTAAGGAGATTGTTTTTCCTTCTCGTATAAATAATGGTACACCAAGCTCTTCTTCTAATTTTAAGATTGAACGGCTAAGAGCAGGCTGAGACACTAATTGTTCTTTCGCTGCTTTTGTAAAATGGTTATATTTCGCGACGGCAATAAAATTTTCAATTTGATGCCATTCCATATCGTCCTCTCCTTGTCATGCGTTTTTGTTATTGATATGATGCAAATTATAAATTAGACACATAGATAAAGGAAGCGTAGCATAAAGAAGGTAGTTTTGATAGGAAAAGAGGAGATTGCAATGACTTATATCCAAAAAGGAACAAAGACATATACGAATGCTAGCATAGCATTGTTTCTTGGCGGATTTGTTACATTTGCTACGCTGTATGCAACGCAACCATTATTGCCTATATTAGCAAAAGAGTTTCATGTTTCCGCAGCAGCAGCAAGTATAACATTATCTATTACAACGGGTACAATGGCAATTATGATGCTGATTGCAGCATCAATTTCAGACGTAATTGGTCGAAAACGTATTATGATATTATCCATATTCTTGACCTCTATAATTGGGACACTGACAGCATTTAGTCCTAATTTTATCACGCTTGTTTTATTAAGAGGATTACTTGGGATATGTATAGCAGGCTTGCCTTCTATTGCTATGACTTATATTGGAGAAGAATTTGAGCCAAGTGGATTAGGAAAGGTTATGGGGCTCTATATTTGTGGTAATGGGATAGGAGGGATGACTGGTCGTATTTTTATTGGCATTGCAACGGATCTTTCGTCATGGAGAGTTGCATTAGGGTTACTTGGGATTCTTACGGTCATCTGTAGCATTCTATTTTGGCGTACATTACCTACCCCAATGAACTCTAAGAAAAAAGCAGTTCATGTTCGCTCCATGTGGAATGCGTATACAATACATTTTAAAAACAAACAATTAGTGGCAACCATCTTACTTGGATTTACACTTATGGGTAGCTTTGTCACACTGTACAATTATATTGGATTTCTATTACAGGAACCGCCATATTCATTAAGTCAAACGCTCATTGGATTTTTATTTATTGTATATGTGATAGGAACGTTTAGCTCTGTGTTTATGGGGAAAAAGGCAGATCAATATGGTAGAACATTTACACTTATGGTTTCGATTACGATTATGATGATAGGCGCATTAGTGACACTTGTTCCAAGCCTTATTATAAAAATTATTGGTTTATCTATTTTTACATTTGGTTTCTTTGGAAGTCATTCCATTGCTAGTGCATCGATTGAAAAATATGCAGACGTAAATAAAGCACAGGCTGCAGCGTTGTATTTATTATTTTATTATCTAGGTTCAAGTTTTGTTGGTTCATTTAGTGGTTACTTTTGGGAGCATTTCCATTGGATTGGAGTCATTTCATTAATTGTGATGTTGTTAATGGGAGGACTTTCTCTCGTTTTATTAACCCGAAAAGAGTATCAGTTGGAACATCATAAAAGTCATTAATTGAAAAAAGAAGCTGTGAGCGAACCATCTATTGTATTTGGATGGTGCTGACAGCTTCTTTTGTATTCGTATTAGCTTACTTTGTTATTCGGTTGTTCTGAAACGGGACTAGAGGAATTTTTCATCAAAATTGGATAAAGAATAAGTCCTAGTACAAATAATCCAATTCCCAAGAAAAATGTTTTTAAATCAGCAGTTCCAGTTTTGATAACCCAAATAGAATATAGAAGTGCAAGTAAGGTAATGATTCCATCTTTTACTCGAGATCCTGGTGTTATATCGTATGTTTCCCCTGTAATAACTAGTTTTAATTGATATAAGGTAGAAACAAGGTATGGAATTAAATAAGCTAAAGTTGCAACAACAATGGCAAAACTATATGCTTCTGAAACAGTGCCAGAGATTGTTGAAAATAAGAAAATTTGCGTCATAATATTTGTAACTAGCAGTGATTTTGAAGGACTGCCTTTTTTATTTGTTCTTCCAAAAAATTTCGGGAAAATTCCATTCTTTGCCGCTTGATAAGGTACTTCTGAACTAACAACAATCCAACCGACAGTAGATCCGAATAATGATACAAGTGCAAGGAATGCCATAATGTAAGCACCTTTATTACCGATTGCTAAGTTTAAAGCATCTACCAATGGTTTTTGAGACTCTTTTAAAGCATCTTGCGGAAGAGCACCCATTGTTAGCAATGTAATTGCCATGTAAATAAGAAGTGCAATAATTAATCCGAAAATCGTTGCTTTTTTCACATCACGCTGTGACTTTGCACGGTTAGACAACATAACAGCTGATTCAATTCCGATAAATGCCCAAAGTGTTGTGATAGCGGCAGAATTTATTTGTCCACTTAACGGGATTGATTTCCCTGCTTCATTCATAAAAGTTTGACCATCACCGAAATTAGAAGCGTTAAAAATAAATAATGTAATAACGATGAACATTGTAAATCCGATAATCTTTGCGATTGTTGCAAGGAGATTCATGTTTCCGGCTCTATCGATGTTTTGAGAAAGAATATATTGAATGCCCCATAATATAACACTACATACAGCAAAGGTTAATCCCTTTCCAAGTTCCAATGAAAACCCGCTTATTGAAAAAAGAACTTGCTTACTTTGTAAAACTGGGAAGAATGTAGATAAATATCCTGCAAAGGAAATGATAACAGAAGCAGTTGCAGCCCAGTTCGCAGCCCAATATCCCCATGCCATGCTATATCCAGCAACTTTCCCTGCTTTTTGAGAGGGAAACATTGCTTGTGCGTAACTTTGCGGTCCGGCCTTTAGCTCCGGTTTACGTACTGCAAGATTTCCGAATACAAGTGCAATCATAAATACACCAAGACCTGTAATACTCCAGGCAAGTGTAGATCCCATTGGGCCTGATACTTGTGCTAAATTTGCTGGAAGCATAAATACGCCGCCTCCAACCATATTACCAACAACGAATGCTGTTAAAATCCATAAACCCCATTTTTTTGTTTCCATGATTGTCTATCTCCTTTGTAGTAGTTTTGCTTATTCAGTACTTTTTTACTAGCGTTTTTACAAACAAAAAAGAGCCATGTAGATAAAAAATACCTACATGGCTCTTTGCCTAACGTAGGTACAACGGGAATAACCCTTGTACCTACGCGTAATTTTTTCCGCTAGGTTTCAAGGGTTTACGTATGATGATGATGTTTTTGTGCAAATGTAACTATAGTTGTATAAGTAAGCATAGTTCTTTGCTCCCTTTCTCCTCTGATTTTGAAGTTAGTATACTACATGTTTTTTAGAATGAAAAGAAAAATATAAAATTTTTTATAAAAATGCGGATTGTCGACTAAATATTTATATTTATTTTCCTTTTATTAGAAAAAGTGAATAATCAGCAGTTGATCGTAATACAAGGAGAATTCTAAATGATAAGTAAGTATGAACAAATTGATACGGAGATAAGCAATTCGGTTGATAATCTTCAATGAAAAGAAGGTTGTAAAATTCCATCTGAAATAGAATTGATGAAGCAGTATTTTTCACATTTATGCCGAATTAAATAGAGGAATACATAAAGGAGGGACTACATATGGAAAAAGCTGTAGAACGAGTTTTCACCAATGAAATTTTAGGAGAAGCAGCAAATGTATTTCATGTTAAGGTGGAAGAAACTCCGCTTGGAGATTTTGAAAACTATATTTTTCGTGCAGAGGATGAAAAGGGAGGATCTTATGTACTAAGATTGACGCACTCTTCTCATCGTTCTAACAAGCAAGTAGAAGCAGAACTACATTTTTTACGCTATCTTGGAGAGAACGGAGCTAAGGTTGCGGGACCACATGATTCAAAATCTAAAAAACTGGTAGAAGAGATACAAGCAGCAGACGGAACTTTCTTTTATGCTTCTCTTTTTTCATATGCAAAAGGAGAAAGCGTAAAAGACGTAACATCTATTTATTGGGGAGAGAATTTATTTGAAGCGTGGGGAAAAGCAATTGGTCAACTCCATCGTCTTACAATGGATTATCCTAAAACAGAATACCGTGATACATGGGACATAGACGAAAAAGCAATTATTGGGGAATTAGAGGATAAACAAGTAAAAAAGATTGCATATGCATTAATTGATAAGATAAAGACGCTGCCGATAGAAAAGGAAACTTTTGGACTTATGCACGGTGATATTCACCAAGGAAACTTCCATTATGATGGGAAAGAATTGACAATTTTTGATTTTGATGATGCAACTTATAATTATTTTATTCATGATCTGGCAATGGTTATTTATTATTCTGCTCTTACAACAAATGGGACAGAAGGAGAGAAAACATTGTTTGCTCGTAATCAATTAAAGGTAGTAAGAAAAGGATATGAATCTGAACACCAATTAGCAGAAGTTTGGTATGATTCGTTACCTTTATTTTTTAGACTTCGTGATATCGGTTTGTATGGCACGATTCAAAAAAAATTTAAGGGGAAAGAAATGCCGAAGAATCTTCTTGAACTATCAGAAACGCTGTATGAACGAATTATAAATCAACAGTCGATTGTGAATATATAATACAGAAGAGGACAAAGTATGTAGGATAACTAATGACATAAACCCCCTCTTTTTGGGTGGG
>NZ_JBALQK010000183.1:0-3262 GCF_036965845.1 Bacillus sp. JJ1127
ATAAGTTAATAGAGAAGAATGTAGAATTCTTACAGAAAGATAATGTTTTTTAATTTACATAATTTATGTAAGTAAATTCAGTTCCATAGTATAATTGAGTAAAAGATATTGTGTTAAGAATCTATACAGAGAGTGGTGAAGGATTTATATGTACAGTAAAAGTGAAAAAGAAATCTTACCTATTACAAGCAATGAAAGTGGATTTATAGATACATATATGGAGCGTATAAGTGATGTTGTTCCTTTTCTGAATAATACTCGTTATATGAATAATATTGAACGAAAAATGGAAGCAGCAGAAAAAGAGGGAAAGGGAAAATACGATTTCCTAAGTGACCTTGAAGTGATTTATCATTTTGTGCATTTGCAAAAAGACATGGATGAGAAGAAGAATAGAAAAGAAGATACGAAAAAAAGCTATGTAACAGAAATTTTGTCATTTTGTCAGTGTATGGTGCAACATGCAGAAGAATTTGAGATAAATGGGAAAGATGTAGAGCAAAAAGCTTCCTTATTAAAAGCACTGGAGCCTTGGCACATTCGTAAATATAATACCTGGCTAAAGCAAGTAAAGAATGGCAGAAATGAATCTACGTATGCAGTCGCAACACTTGCGAAGAAAACAGTATTAATTCGCTCTTTCCTTAATCATCTTCATGTGTTTGGCTACATAGAGAAACCACTTCATGAAGAATTACAGCGAGCAAATGTAAATGCACAGGATCGACCAAACCGTGACTTATCGTATGAAGAAGTTATGAAGATACTTAGTTTTTATAAAGATAAAGGACACATAGTGAATTATACGATTTTACTTGCATTAGCAAGTACTGGTGCACGTATTCGAGAGTTGTGTACAGCAAGAGTTAAAGATATGCATTATGATGGGAAGTATTGGTTAAAGGTGATTGGGAAGGGTGATAAGGTACGGGAACTCTTTATTTCAGAGCATTTATATCAATGTGTATATGAGATGAGAAAAAGAAGGGGATTTGAAACGATATTAAATTCTGGGGATGAAAATCCGTTATTTGTGAATCAAAGAGGGAACTTCTATAATGCCAAAACATTATCTAATCAGGTAACAGATATGATTTCAAAGACAAATTTAGATTTCTTAAGGCATCGAGAAAATCCTGTTACTGCACATACGTTTCGCCATGCTTTTGCAATTATGGCCGTGGAGCATGGGAATGCAGATTTGTATCATTTAATGCAGACGCTCGGTCATGAAGATATCCAGACAACAAAAATTTATTTAGAGAAACATATGAAGCGTAAAAATAATGTAGGAACAAGTTTTGCGGATATGCTAGGTTGATAGAAAGAGCCAATATAAACGAACAGTAGGGTGTTCACAATTCCATTTTTTGTATATTTCCGCAGAAAAATATCTGTGATGTAGAAAAACGGATTCTCAGAATTTGATTTAATGATCTTTAGATTAACAATTAATAATACAAGTATCAATTACTATAAAGCCTCATTTAAAGGGTGTTAAGGGTGTTATATGGCATGTGTTCTAAAACACCCCTAAAACGAAAAAAATATAACTCTTTCAGTCGAATCACAGGAAAGTATAGCGTATTTTCATTTTATTTAACTTCAACACACCCTAATTTTCTATGTAAGTCAATATTTATCATGACGCTATGGCGGAACTTAATAAGAATAGGCTTAATGAAAATACGAATATATAGAAAAGTGTACCTTTTGAAGTGTTATCAAAAAGAATATTCAGATAATTAATCATGAAGAGGATAGGGTCTATAATTTGATCAAACGCACGTTATTTGTAAAAAAATGGATTCCAAGGTGCGATATTACTTAAGGAAGTGTAGTTTTATATAAAACTACTTATTTTATGATAGGGGTACAGACACATCGCTATCAAGCTAACAAAAACAAAATACCCCCTAAAATGAAAAAATGCGCTATTCTTTCTGTAGAATCATAGGAAAGGATGGCGTTTTGTATGTCTGTTTCTGTATCTGATGAATTACAACTATTTGCTCAAGAAATTCAAAGCTTCTTATCCCCAAATATCTTACGAGATCTTGCTAGAGATGTTGGTTTTGTGCAACGAACCAGTAAGTATCAAGCAAAAGATTTAGTCGCTTTATGTGTATGGATGAGCCAAAATGTCGCTACGACTTCTTTAACTCAGTTATCTAGCTGTTTAGAAGCATCAACAGAAGTACTTATTAGTCCCGAGGGACTGAATCAACGATTTAATAAAGCAGCCGTCCAATTTTTACAACACATATTAGCTGAACTACTAAACCAAAAATTGGCTTCATCTATGCCGATTTCTTCTCCATACACTTCTGTTTTCAAGCGTATTCGTATTTTAGATTCCACTGCTTTTCAACTCCCAGATCCCTTTTCATTCGTTTATCCAGGTGCAGGAGGGTGCAGTCATACAGCTGGGATGAAAATTCAACTTGAGTATGACCTGTTAAGTGGACAGTTCCTACATATTCATACTGGTCCAGGTAAACAACATGATCGAACCTACGGTTCTCTGTGTGTCCCAACTATAACAGCGAATGATTTATGTATCCGAGATTTAGGTTATTTTCATTTGAAAGATCTTCAACATATACAAGATAAAAAGGCTTACTATATCTCTCGTATCAAGTCGAATACACGTATTTATCAAAAAAATCCCAAACCTAATTACTTTCAAGATGGAAGAATCAAGAAAGGTACAGAGTATGTACAGATAGATATGGAGATCTTAATGAACTCTCTTCAGCCAGGACAAACATGTGAAATATCCGACGCCTATGTAGGAATGACTGATAAAGTACCAACTCGTGTGATTGTACATCGATTAACAAAAGAACAACAAAAAAAACGATTACAAGATCAAGCTGTAAGAGAAAAGAAGAAAGGAATGAAGTATTCTTCTCGTAGTAAACGACTCAGTGGTATCAATGTATATATGAAAAACACCCCTACAGATATTGTCCCGATGGGCATGGGGTCTGTGTAGCAACCGAACCAAATCTTACGTTAAGTATTAGAGGACATTGATTTCCAGTATTATTGCGTACTGATAAATAGGTGGAATCCTTCACTTGCAAGGATTCCACCTATATCTATCAATAATAGACTTGTCCACCATTTAGAAAAATGGTATATCCATTCGGATCTAAATTCTGAAATTGAATTTTATATTGTCCTCCTCTGGATGTAAATTTACTTATTGGAACATTTATTCCTCCTAAAAAACCACCCACTTTTATACTTCCTACTT
>NZ_JBALQK010000184.1:0-7044 GCF_036965845.1 Bacillus sp. JJ1127
CTATGCATGGCCAGATGCTCTTGTCCATCTAAACAGAAATAAGGTTTTCAGTTTATATGTATACTGATGAATATAATCCTTCATTTTTCGCTCTTGTCTCTTCTTACCTTATGTGTTTCTAAATCTGCTAATCTAACTGGAATTGGTGATCTACTTTCCTTTCCAATTAAATCCGATACAATTTGAATACTCGTATCTAAATCTATATTGTTTCCGCAAGAGACAAAAATCGGTTTTACATTCTCTTTCGTTCTTAGAGCTCTTCCATATACCTCTTCATCGATAATAATATCGCTAAAAGCAAACGCCTTATTCTCTGGCATATTAAAATCAACATCTTTAATCTTAAGATAACTTTTCGCTACACCGATTGTAGGCTTATGTAAGAAAAAAGAAGCATGTGTCGCGATCCCCATATGTTTATAGTGTAAATAACCATTTCCATCGAACATAAATATATCTGGATCAGAAGTAAGCTTTTTGGTTGCCTCTATTACTAAAGGTAACTCACGAAACGCTAAAAAACCTGGTATATACGGCACCGTTACTTCACCATAACTATAGACTTTCTCCACTACTTCCTTCGTATGATAATGAATAACCACGATACAACAAGCCCCATAGTGCTTATCTTCTTTTTCCCAATAAGCTAAATCTACTCCAGCTATTAATCTCACATCTTCTAAGTGAAAGTTATTTTTCAATTCAATTTGACTCACTAAGCTATCTTGAACTTCAGAAAATTCCTCTTCTGTTTTTAAATGAAACGGATGTACTTCTCTAACTTCCATGTTCTCATCCTCTTTTTATTATCATTTATATGAAACTGTTCCTATGTATCTCATTGTATAAAGATTTTCATTTTTATTTGTTATTTCACCACTATATTCATAGTTATATATCATAATAATTGTATTGTATTTCATCTCTAGTATATTCGAAGCCAATCTTTTCATCTGTGGTATCACAACTTCTTCATAAGAACACCCTGCTAGTAAGGCTTCTAGATTATCACTTCGTTCTAAATAAAACTCTTTTTCAATAAAGTCCTCATCAATATCATACATACAAATATAAAATTCTTTTATAAATGGTGATGGTATGGAATCACCATCATCTGTATATTTTATGCTGAAATAATCTTCTAAAAAATCTTGAGACTCCATATTTCCTAGCCATAATGAGACCACACCTTCTTTTTCCATGCATACAAACTCCATTCATCTATAATTTTTCAGCACACAAAAATTATTCTTAAACCTTTTACATACTATACTTCAAAACCAATCACGATCCATTCATCTACTACATTCCAGAAATCAACATTATATTCTGGCTGATCGTTTGTAAACCATAATGTAGCTTTATCATATTTGCAATTGCTATAGTCAATGGCTACATAACCGCCCATTCCACTTTTAAAAAATCCAAAAGTTGTTTTCAAATCAATTTGTAAGGGCTCCTCTAACTCTTCAATAATTCCCCACTCATCATCATCAAAATAAGTAACACATTCCAAAGACACTAATCCCATAGCACCGCTCGCATAATAATAAAATCCATTATGAACTTTTTCATAAAATTCTCGAACTGAAATGGGAATTCTACCCCATGAAACTTCTAGCACTTTATTATGAAATCTATCCATAGGATTTCCTGCTTCATAATATGCTATCTCACCATCCGGCGTCTCCAGTGTATATAACATCGAATACATACCGTTATTTTCTATTAACTCCACATTGAAAAGGTGCGCTTCCAAATATGAGATTGTGTTTCTTAATTCTTTCCCTACGTATGTTCTCCAAATCTCTAAAACCATTTTTATTCTCTTATTTCTATCGTGTTCTTTAAAAATTCCATACCAAATACTAGGTATGGCTTTATTATGTATTTTATCTATTAATTGAAGCTTTACATTTCTTTTATATTTTCTTAGAAATGCAAGTTTTTGTTCCATATAACCATCCCCCTTTCATTTCTACATTTAAAGCATTGAAATGAGTTCTGCTAAACTCTTACTAATAACTTCAAAGCTCCCTCTTTCATAATCTTCTATCTTCACTTGTCCATTTTCATTATCTACAACTACCAAAAGCCCATTAGACTCTATACCTATAGGAATATTCTTTAACTCATTATGGTGCGCTTCTTTATAACCTTGTAAAGAGGTATAAAAGTCTCGAACTTCAATTCCTGGTATAACAGGGTTTAGCTCAATTCCATACTCTAAATAACTACCAGCTAAATCAAAAAACCAGTAAGAATTATAGTATTCTTTAATCGAATGATGTAATTGTACTGCTAATTTCTTTTCTGTATCAGAAAAATCATGAATTACATCTTTTTCTACAGGCTTCCAAAAGATATATCCCTCTGTATCTGGTTCCCCTTCATATATAAAGGACTCTGCTTCTTCTATCCACACAGATTTTGGTAATGAATGATTATAGTCTTTCCATTCCTTAAGTAATTTATGAAAATACTGCTTCATTTCTTCTTTCATTTTTACTTCTCCCAAACCATTATTTATTCTCTACTTATGCACTCTCATCAATAATTTTGAATCCACTATACTCAATCAACGCTCTAAACACATCGCTGCCTCCATATGGCCATGCATTGGGATAAAATTCAATTCTTCCAATATTGTTCGATACCTTTTCACAAAAGACTAGTTCATATTCCCCACAAGCAAATGTATCAATCATAGATTCAAAATCCCATGGGGTTTCAAGCTTAGGTTCCCTTAAACGTTCTTCAACAGGGGTTTGTTCCCATAAAATCCAGTGGTTATGTAATTCTTCTTCAGTCGGCCACCAAAACTGTTTTAATACATCTTCATCAAAATACTCTAACCACATAGAATCACTGGAATCTATCATCTCCTTTTCTTTCTCTTCCTTCAGTTTATAAAAACATTCTCTTAGTTTATGAAAGTAAGCTTCTTTGTGTATTAGAAACTCAAAATAGCAATTCGTCATGTACTCACCTCTCTATTTGAATTCTCATTCATATAGTAAGACCATGAAACTATATTCCCCTAAATTATAACATTCCATAATTTGATTATGGTATACTGTCGTTTTATAAGAAAAGCATTTTTATTAAGTTTTGTATAAAAATAAAAAACTTGTAAATGTTTAGTTTTTTAATCATTAAGAAATTGTAAATTCATAAAATTATTTGCACCCTTTAAAGGTTAGATGTAGCGATTCAAGAATGTCACACTAATATCCCTCGAACACCATTTGAACAAATTTGAATTTTCTGGTATCTAAGAGCGTAGAAAGGGGTTTGTTCCATTGCTACACAAACTCCTTTTACACGTATCTCGGCTAAACCTCTAGCGAGGGAAAATTTAATTTTCCACTTCCATAACATGTATTAGCGTGAGGTTTATGACATTTGGTTGGCGGTACCCCATCGCTATCAAGCTAACATTTTGAAGTGCCTCCAAAACGAAAACTTCTTTTTTTCATAGGTATCCATGGGAATTCAGTTTATTTTTTTCGTTTTGGAGAACAATAGATTTCTGAGTTTGATGGCAATGTGGCAGGCTCTTTATATGTGTGCTTCATCTCTTTCAAGGATTAATTTTCCGCAATTTTCATTCGTTTCATCTTAAGAAAAAACTCTTAGATAGACCCTCAAAAAAAGAACAGAAGGAGCCATAGTGACAGGCTCCTCCCAAAAATTAAAGTTATATATTGGAAATAGATTTACTTTACTAATAATGAATATGTTCCATTTCTATTTTCCTCTTCAAAAAACGCAACTAAATAATACTTCCCAGGTTTCGCTTCAAATTTCCCTTTAATATTATTTCCATCCGCTCGACCCGTAATGACAGGATTTCCTAGATCTGATTCGTGATACACATCCCATTGTATCCCAATTCCCTGTTCATCTATAAAAGAAATATCTACTTCTTTTGGAGATGTGACATTGAATGTGTACATATACGCCATATTAGGTCGATCCATATTTCCTTTTGAAAGCTTATTAAAACTAAGCACCTTTGCCTCTTGATAGTTATGACCTGCTGGCTCATCCTTTTTTACGGTAACCGTTGTTTGTGCTCGGCCTACTTTTCCTTTATTATCTTTCACTGTTAGCTTTGCATTATATGTTCCTTCTTTTCCATATACATGAGTAGGATTTGCTTCTGTACTTGTTGCACCATCGCCAAAATCCCAGAGGTAAGAAACAATTTTTCCACTTGTGCTTTCTGTACCATCGCTATGAAATTCAACTTTTTCATTTACTATCTCATTGTACGGTCCATTCATATTTACTTTAATCGTCTGTTTTTCTTCTTCTCCCGTTGCAACGCCATGGAATACAATATCGTATTCAAATTGATTGTTCGCATTCACACGATAATTGACAAAATACGCTGTAACTGTTTTGTAGCCGCTCCATTCTTTCTGCGTTAACTGTTCTAAAGATTGATTGATTTTCTTGCTCATCGTTTTCCAATCCTCAGATTCTCCTTTTGTTACGCCGCCCGTATATGTTCCTTCTAATGTAAACGTGTCAAAGAATTGAGACTTATGCTTTGTAATTGTTGCATCTTTTATCTTTGCTACATCTGTAATGTCTTTCTTTACCTCAGCTAGTGGCTTTGGTGCATGGTCAGCTAAATAATCATCTGATACTTGCGGGGTATTATATGTACCCTGATTATCAACTAACTGCTTCATATAGTCTTGGTATCCTTTATTTAAATTTGGATCCTTACTTAAAGCTTCACGATATGCATCATAACCATTCACATCATTTGCACGAATTAAATCTTGAATCCTATCGAAAGTTTCAAATTGATGAGTATATAAATAAGACTGCAATGCAAAAGAATAATTATAAAAGTCCCATTTATCTGGTCCGTCTCCATATTTCGAAAATAATGTTCGTTCTGCTGTATAACGCTGTGCAGGATCAGATGATAATCCGCTAATTATACTTTTGCGCGGAACAACATTATTCGTACGAGTAGATCCCGCAAAAAATTCTGCATTTCCTTCTTCAAACCAAGTCAAACGTTGATCTTGATACATTTCTCCTTGTCCCCATGATCCTGAAACTTCGTATCTTCCCTGTAAATAGTGTGTAAACTCATGACGGAACAATTCTTCTAAACTATAAATACTTTGCTGCGGTGTACGTTCAAATGTAAAGAACGTTCCAATGCTTTCAATGTAAATTCCACCATTATTCGTATCATATCCATATAGTTGGCTATTTTTTTTATATTCATCTGGATTATTATAAATAACGATTGTCAGTACATCATCAGCTTTCCCTGATTCTAACGCTGCATCGTTTCCAATTACACGATGATATTGCGCTTTTACTTCTTTAGCAGCCCAATATAATCTCTTAACCTTTTCTTCCGTTACTTTATCTCCTGTTTTAAATACAATAGCACCGTCATCGAATGTATACGTTTTTGGTAAGTACTGCTTTTGGCCTTCTTCACGGATTTTCTTTAAATCTACTGTATTTCCATAATAATCTTTTCCACCATAGTTTGTTGCAATTTCTTGTACAGCATGAAAATAAGCTTCACTAAAACGAGGATACATATGCATTGCTTGTGTAAGTACTTCTAAAGGTTTATTTGGATTACTATGGAATTTCCCGAAACGACCAGTATAATAAACACCATTATTAATTAACCAGGTATTTTCTGGTGTTACATGATTTAGAAGAGCCATTCGACTGATTTCATTTATAAAACCATCAATTTTCCCATACCATATTGTTTCATCCGCTTTTTTTCTTGTACCATTCACGTAAGACTGTATATCATCATCAATCGCTTGGAGAAGATTATACAAAGCATCTCCTTTATTCTTGTCATTTATATATACAGAAATATTATCGTTATACTGCTTTAATATATTCCCTGCATATTGAACTGTTTCAGCATCACAAGAAGCACTTCTAATTAATTTACCGTATGCAGATACCACTTTGTCCTGTTTATCTGTACCAAGTTTAAAATTCGGATTTTTTGCAATTGCTTTTAATGCCGGTAAACATTTATCATGGAAGCTTCGCTCATTTAAATAGTCTAATTCTTTATTATTAAAGCCTAAATAAAAACCGCAATATAGTACTTCAACAAACGTCTCAATCCCTTTTGTATCATCTTTTGTAAATGTGCTTCCGCGGCGACCTAATTCATCAATAATAACCTGTATTCGCCCTTTATTTTGATAAAACGCTTTTGTTTCTTGATTAAATTGACCTAAATCTATGATTTGATCCCAACTAACATTTGCCAATGTATCGATTAATTCGTCATTACTCATTCTATTCAGCTCTGCCACAGAATACTTTTGCTGATATTGTTTTGCCACTGCTCGTTTCACGGCCTTAGCTGGGCGTTGTGAAAAATTGCCTACTTTTAAACGTTCTTCATAAGACAACATTTCGTCTGCTATTGTAGAATGTGCAATTTCATCTGTTGAAGTTTCTATCCCAATTGGTTTCTTTTGCAACACATTATAAGGTGTGTTTTCTTCCGCTGACACTTGTGTTTGAATACCTCCAAATGATAAGGCCATTGTACTAATACCGAGCATCATTTGAGTAAATTTTGATTTCTTTTTCATACCATTTCCTCCGTTTATCTAATCCATCCAAAATAATAACACTATATTAAGATAAAATAATGTATTATGCAATATTGCATTTCTGTTTACCTTTCTAAACATGCAGTTTGTGTCATTTAGTTAAATCTCCTAGAAATGTACAAAAATGAAACAGATTCTGCCGATAAAATGCTGATCTTATACCATAAGACATTTTTTTGAAATTAAAATCCTGATTTCCATACGCTAAGTGAACTGTGCCCATCATCGTAATAAAAATAACTTTATGTTTAAACTTTTTTAAAAAATAGATAGCAATAAAACCTGCTATAATCCCTCCTACTGAAAATGCCATCTCAAATATTGAGTAGAGTCCGCTCCCTCCTTCAAACTGTTCTGCAAGAGGTAATAATAAAGTTGTTTTCATTTGTATACTAATGCT
>NZ_JBALQK010000184.1:7129-7839 GCF_036965845.1 Bacillus sp. JJ1127
TAGGGTTCATTCTTTTTAAGGAAGAAAAGAAAATAGCCGCAACTAAAAATATTACAGAATTAATAAAGAAACTAGTAGCTCAAGAAAATTTAACTAGAAATAACCTAGAAATACCAGTTCCTACCATTGATACTGCTTCATTTAATGAAGATGCTTTTGATATGACAAATGGTATATCCTGATTACAGAATGCTTCCTTAATAAATGTAGAACAGTGTAGCAAGCTGCTAATAAGAATTGCATAATGTAAAAAACAAATACTGGTTCACATCTTATGAAAACGAGAATTGCCATGATTAAAACAGCTTCTTCTATCCACAAATATTTTGGTAATGAATGATTATAGTCTTTCCACGCCTTAAGTAATTTGTGAAAATACTGCTTCATTTCTTCTTTCATTTTCACTTCTCCCAAACTATTATTTATTCTCTACTTATACGCTCTCATCGATAATTTTGAATCCACTATACGCAATCAACGCTCTAAACACATCGCTGCCCCCATATGGCCATGCATAGGGATGAAATTCAATTCTTCCAATATTGTTTGATGCCTTTTCACAAGATATCAGTTCATATTCTCCGCAAGCAAACGCATCAATCATAGATTCAAAATCCCATGGGGTTACAAGCTTAGGCTCCCTTAAACGTTCTTCAACAGGGGTTTGTTCCCATAAAATCCAGTAGTTATATAATTCTTCTTCAGTCGGC
>NZ_JBALQK010000185.1:0-7694 GCF_036965845.1 Bacillus sp. JJ1127
GTCGTTTTTTAAATTGATATATATAAATATGTTTATCTGTTTATTACTCTATCACATACATTTTTTATTATAAAGTTTATTTTTTATTTAATCTGAAAAAACAAACAATAATTGTTTGACATTTATTTCAAACATACATACAATAGAAATAAATATTACGAACCTCGAAATATACAGGAGTGGAAATAATTGTTGCAATATGAACATTTTTTAGATTTACTGCTAGATAACGCCAAAAAGCTTTTCTATCCAGAAGAATGGGTAAGCCTTGATTTATCACTTTCTAAAACAGAAGTATTCTGTCTGTTATGGATGGAGCGAAATACAGATATTACAATGACGAAAATCACAGAGCTTCTCGATATTCCAATGAGCACAACGACGGGTGTTGTTAATCGTCTTGTAAAAAAAGGATATATTGAGCGCTATCGTAATGAAAGGGACCGACGTATTGTATTAATTCGCTTAACAGAAACGGGCGTACAGCTCGCCCAAGAAGTGAAACAAAATGCTGCTCATTACTTTAATCTTGTGACGGAAGCATTATCGGAAGAAGAGAAAGCATTCTTACTGCAAATCGTTCAAAAGATTATGAATCATATCGCCACATCTCAACAAGAACAAGGCGAAAAGCTTCCTACACCTAAGATGAAAAACATTCCGATTGAATAAAGCCCTTTATGGGTTTTTATTTAAACATATATTTCGACACTCGTAATATTCGACTACCGAAACAAAGGGGATGTAAATATGAGAATTATTTTGTATACAGGTAAAGGCGGCGTAGGAAAAACTAGCATTTCAGCAGCAACCGCTCTTCAAAGTGCAAAGCAAGGATTAAAAACATTAGTGATGAGCACCGATCCAGCTCATAGTTTAGGAGATTCATTCGGCATAAAATTATCTTCTGAACCAAAGGAAATCCGTGAGAACTTATGGGCGCAAGAAATCAATACAATTTATGAAATGGAAAAAGGCTGGGGGAAATTACAAAAATATATTACATTATTGTTCACATCAAAAGCAGCTGACGATATTACAACAGAGGAACTAACGATGTTTCCTGGCATGGAAGATTTAATTAGTTTGCTGCGTGTACTCGATTACTATAAACAAAAAACATATGACGTCATCATTATTGACTGTGCACCAACAGGGGAAACTCTCGCCATGTTAAGCTTTCCTGATATGCTCGGCTGGTGGATGGAGAAGCTCTTTCCGATTAAAAGAAAAGTGTTAAAAGTTGTCCGCCCCGTTGCACAACCACTACTTGGGGTCCCACTTCCTACTGATGATATTATGGATGAATTAACAAACACACTTAACCAGCTAGGAGAAATGTGTGATATTTTATCGAACCGGGAAGTAACAAGTATTCGCGTTGTTGTAAATCCTGAAAAAATGGTTATTAAAGAAGCCCAGCGCAGTTTTACCTATTTGAATTTATATGATTACAATGTCGATGCCATTATGATTAACCGTGTCATTCCTAATACTGTTACGGACTCCTACTTCCAAGCATGGAAAGATGCACAAAAGAAATATAAAGCATTAATTCAAGATAGCTTCCAACCGCTTCCTATTTATGAAGCTCCAATGTTTGAACAAGAAGTAGTCGGCTTACCGATGCTAGAGCGTGTAGGAGATGCTTTATTCAAAGACGATTTAGAACCAACTGCTGTAAAATTTAACGGGCGTACACAATATGTAAAAAAAGATGGGGATGAATATATTTTTGTTCTTTCTATTCCTTTCTCTGATAAAAGTGAACTATCGTTAAATCAAAAAGGTGATGAGCTTATCATTCGCGCAGGCTCTGTCAAACGGAACATTACGTTACCAAAAACATTGACACACTTATCCGTTCAAGGTGCAAAATTTGAAGGAGATGTCCTCAACATTCGATTTGGAGGTGTCGTTCATGCATGAGGAATTATTAAGAAAAGTCATTCGTACGAAAATAGAAGTTGGGATGTATATCCTCGAGGAACTACCAGCTCCAGTTCAACATTCTGCTAAAAAATTTCTAAACATCTTACAAGAAGAGCTTTCTTCTTGTAAGCAAGAAAAAACACAAACTACGAAAAGTAACTTACAAAGTATTATGATTGAATAACAATATATATCAATTTCATATTATATCGTCTGTTTACTGGATCATTTTCATACAAGGAGCTATTTTCTTTAACGCTGTTCAACACATTGTTTTATTTTTCGTTTATCGCTCTTACAACCCTGGGATAATATCCGCATTTGTAATTGTACTTTTTTCCCTCTATGCATTCTCACTAGTAAAATTATTAATCAATAAAAAGAAACTAGTCCTTACACTAGTTTTCAGTTTACTCGCTTACCCTGTTATAATTTGGATCACCTTATTTTTAGCCAGCTTCTTTACTTAATAAAAGGACCAGGAAAAAATTCCTGGTCTTTTTCACTCTACCTAACAGACATTGGATTCTATTCTATACAGAATTGGAAGGTACAAAATTAGGGTATCGTCTGTTATGTATTAATTATATGTTGAACGAGCTAACAACGGAGGGGGTCCCACTGTTAGTTCATTAAACCCGATATTATTTTGCGATTTTTTCAAGCTCATCAAGTGGAAGATCTACTGAAATGGAACCATTTTTTGTTTCTTTCTTAATTGCGTCTGTTACCTCTTTTGAATGATACAATTCAATTACTTTTTTCAATGTTGGATTGTCTTTATCTTTCGTACGAGCTGCGAAAATATTAATATATGGTTTCGCATTTTCATTTTTTGGATCTTCTAAGAAGATAGGGTCTTTCGCTGGGTCCAAACCAGCTTGGCCAGCAACACCATTATTAATAACGGAAGCTGCTACATCTTTTAATACACGAGGTGTTTGCTGTGCAATAACCGGTGTAATTTTTAATTTTTTTGGATTTTCAGCAATACCGCTTGGATCACCAAATAGACCAAAGTCTTTTTTCAGTTTCAATAATCCAGCTGCATCAAGAAGTTTTAATGCACGTGCTTGATTCGTTGGATCATTGGGAATTGCAATTTCTGAACCATCTGGAATTTCATTTGGTTTTTTATATTTTTCAGAGAATAATCCCATTGGCGCAATTTGAGTTGTACCAATAGCTGTAATATCTAACTTATGCTCCTTTTTAAATTGCTCTAAAAAGGCAATATGTTGGAATGAGTTCAATTCTATATCGCCATCAGCTAATGCCTTATTTGGTGTTGTATAGTCCGAGAACTCTACAAGGTTAATCTTAATTCCTTCTTTTTCAGCCTTTTTCTTTAATATTTCCCAAGCATCTCCGTCCGTTCCAGTTACCCCAATACGAACTACTTTCTCTTTCCCTTTGGCTTCTGCGTCTTTACTTGAACATCCACTTAAAGCCGTAATTCCTACAATCGCTGATAATGCAAATGCTAATATCTTCTTCATTTTCTTTCCCTCGCTTCGTTTTATGATCTACGCAAAAATACTTTTGCAAAATAATTCCCTAAGTTTTGAGCCAATTGTACAAGAATAATAAGTAATACAACTGTCACGAACATAACGGATGTATCAAAACGTTGATAGCCATACGTCATTGCTAAATCACCAAGGCCGCCACCGCCAACAAGACCAGCAACTGCCGAAAATTCAATTAAGCCGACTGTCATAAACGTAACTCCTAAAATTAATGGTGCTAATGCTTCTGGGACAAGAATTTCAAAAACAATTCTTAGTGGTGATGCTCCCATCGCTTGCGCTGCTTCAATCACTCCCTTTGGTACCGAAACAAGGTTTGTTTCAACCATTCTTGCAATCCCGATTGAAGCAACTAGCGTCATTGGAAAAATCGCTGCCGCTGTTCCAATTGTTGTTCCAATCACCGTTCGCGTGATCGGACTTAAAGCTACTAAAAAGATAATAAATGGAATTGGACGAATTGTGTTAATAACAATATTAAGAATAGAAAAGACCAGTTTGTTTTCTAAAAAATTCCCTTTCCTTGTTACATATAAAAGTAATCCCAGGGGTATACCAAGTATTGTAGCAAATATAAGGGTTACAATTACCATTAAGAGGGTATCCCCTGTTGCATCTAAAATACGAGGCCAAAATATACTCCAATCAACTCGCATGACCTTCAACCTCCTTCAATTGTACTTGCAGTCTTAGATGTTGCAGCGCTTTTTGAATCTCTTTCTGTTCTCCTTGCAATTCTACGAGAAGGTTTCCGAATAAAATGTTCTGTAGTTCAATAATATTGCCATAGAGTACATTTACATCCACATTATAGTTTTTAGCAATATACGATAATACTGGCTGCCCTGTCTCTTCACCAGTGAAGGTTAAACGGTAAATCTGTCCACCATTTTGAATTTTCACTAGAACACTTTCTGGTAAGTGATCGTTAATAACTGAGCGAACAAAATTTTGAGTCGTTTTTGTTTTTGGCTTTGTAAAGACATCAAATAGAGTCCCTTCTTCAATTACTTTTCCTTTCTCCATAACAGCTACGCGGTGACATATTTCTTTCACGACTTGCATCTCATGTGTAATGAGCAGAATTGTTAAATTATATTCTCGGTTTACTTTTTTTAATAGATTCAAAATTTCTGTTGTTGTTTCAGGATCTAATGCCGAGGTTGCTTCATCACAAATGAGAATATCGGGTGATGTAGCAAGTGCTCTTGCAATTCCAACACGTTGTTTCTGACCACCTGATAGCTGCTCTGGATAGTAGTTTGCTTTATCTTCTAATCCAACAAACTTCAGCAATTCATTTACCCTTTCCTTTATCTCACCCTTTGGTAATTTTGCTAATTTCAATGGATAAGCAATATTCCCAAACACTGTTCTTGAATTGAATAAATTAAAGCTTTGAAAAATCATTCCGATTCGTTGTCTTAGCTTTCGTAACTCCTTCGTTGATAATAAAGTCATATCTTTATCGTCTATCGAAATCGTTCCCGCTGTTGGTCGTTCCAACATATTCACTAAACGCAGCAGTGTACTTTTTCCAGCACCGCTAAAACCGATAATGCCAAAAATTTCACCCTTTTCGATAGATAGCGTCACATCCTCAACAGCGTGAACCGGCTTTCCACCTGATTCATATACTTTACTTACATTTTTAAAAGAAATCATTTCCTTCCCCCCTATGTACTGAAACAACTTGAAGCAGAGCCTTCAGGCAAAATAAAAAGTGCTCTCCTTCTTATCCGCAATAAAGATAAGAAGAAGAGCACTTATATACTCATTCACGTCTTCTTATCTTCCAAGCTTCAATGAGCTTGCTGGAATTAGCACGGTATTAAAAAAAATCCGTTGCTGAGGTATCATAGGGCCAGTCCCTCCACCTCTCTGGATAAGAGTGTATCGATTTAATTGTCATTTAATTAAGATTCATTATAAAACCCCGAAAAGTTAGAGTCAATAGAAAAATTAGAAAATATTGTTTTTATTTTTCACCAGGATTATGAAACGGAAATATATTATGCATTTCCATCAAACTTCTTTTCTTGTAGTGTGCTGGGTCCTTGTTATCCTTCGTACACTCCTGTAAACACCATGTAGGTAATCCTTCACCTTCATTTCGTAAATCATAATCTCCACCCTCTGCATCAGCTAAACGATGCAACACACTATTAAAAGCTAGCCTCGCAATCCAATAAGCGAATAACCCTATCTTTTCTGTTGAAATACCTGCCCTTTCAAAAAGGAAAATATCCTCTGCTAATTGAATAACATTACATGAATACGAAATGAAAACGGAGGACGATAGATAATATGAGAACAGCCCTTTTACTCGTTGACATTCAAAATGATTATTTTCCAAATGGAAGAATGGAATTACGTAACGCAGTAGAAGCTAGCGCATATGCAAGTCAGTTACTACAACATTTTCGGAAAACAAATCAGCCAATTTTTCATATCCAACACGTATCTACCCAAGAGAATGCTACCTTTTTTCTACCTAATACAGAAGGCGTCCGCATTCATGAAAGTGTTCTTCCATTAAAAGATGAAACGGTTATCCTTAAACACTATCCAAATAGTTTTCGAGAAACAGATTTACTAGAGCAATTGCAAAGCTTAAATATTCAACACGTCGTTATATGTGGAATGATGACCCATATGTGTATTGATGCCACAGTAAGAGCTGCTTTTGACTTTGGCTTTCACTGTACTATTGTGCATGATGCATGTGCAACAAAAGATCTTCTCTTTAAAAATGCTACCATTCCTGCCGTTTATATCCATAATACAATTTTAGCAAGTTTACATGAAGTATATGCAAATGTGATGAGTACAGAAGAATTTTTATCCACCTAGAATAAAAAATCATGTCTTCCTCAATTGAAGACATGATTTTTACTGTGATTCACAAACTACCGTAACTTAAAATCTCCCGAACTTGTTTTTACTTTCACTTTATTTTCCCCTGAACCTTTTACTCCAATTAATTTATTCTTTGATTTCTCTTCATATAACAGACCAGGCACATTCAAATCCGATTTACCAGAATCCCCCTCAAAATCAACTCTTAAAGATTCAGGAAGTGCATCAAATTTCATACGAATATCACCACTCGATGTGTTACACTCTATTTCTCCTTGTAAACTCTTATCATTATATTCAATGTCACCTGATGAAGTTGTGAATGCTACTTCTTTAGAGTACAAGCCAGCTGCTTTAATCTCCCCACTACTCGTAGTTAGATTTGCCGTTTCAATTTCACTCTTATCTGTCTCAATTGCTCCACTAGATGTTTTAGCTGTTAATTTTTCATTTACTTTAGACTGTAATAACGATACATCCCCTGAAGAAGTATTTATTTCTACTGTCTTTGCTTCCATATCCTTTGCTACAAAGTCCCCTGATGATGTGGTTACTTTTACATTTTTGTATAATTTCTTTGGAACTTTAACTTGTAAATTCACGTCTGCAGTAGTTCCAATTCCCCAGCCAACAGAATTCTGATTTTTACTAAATTTAATATTCAATCTATTCTTTTCTTCTTTTACCTCTAATTTACATTTATCTACTAGCTCTTTGCTTACTTCTCCATCCAGTAACACTTCGACATCTTTTGAATCAACTGTAACAATTTCAACATCTGCTGCCGAAGTCTTTATTTCGATTTCATCAACCTTCTCACCGGCTAGCGTTTCTTTTTTATGAATTTCAGTTTTATTAAAAGCCATGCCAAAAACCTTCATTCCCCAGACACCAGCCCCTCCAATAACTAATAATACAAGTGCAGCAACAACAATCTTTTTCATCAACTAACACTTCCCTTCTATTATTGTTCCTGTGCCCTACTATCAACCATTAAAAAACATTTCTAGAATAACCATATCCTTATAACTTTTATTATTCAGTACTATATATTATCTAGTACCTCAATATAGTCAATTAAATCCCAAAACATTCCAATTTAATTTTACCATTCACCATAATTTGTTACAATATACATCTACTAAAAAATTAAAAAAACGCTACTTTCAGTGAGCAAACCGAAAATAGCGTCCTCTTGTCTAACCATAGATTTTCTTTCAAATTGAATTATACAGGAAATTCACAAAAATAATACAGAAAAATATAACGAATGAATTAAATTTTCTGGTGATTTTGTTTCTTTTCATATATTCATATTTTCTTTGGTGAAATGCTACTTTCTATATAGATCCATCTTAATTTTTCGACATCTAA
>NZ_JBALQK010000185.1:7857-8613 GCF_036965845.1 Bacillus sp. JJ1127
ATTGATGTATATATAATTAAAATCTTTCAGGAAATAAAAAAGGCCTCCACCATTAGGAAGGCCTTTTCGTCTATTTCTTATAAAGTTTCAGAAGTAGTTTTTGCTTGCATGTGAAGTGCTAAGTAATCAGGCCCACCAGCTTTAGAGTCTGTACCAGACATATTAAAGCCACCGAATGGCTGGTAACCTACGATTGCACCAGTACATCCACGGTTAAAGTATAAGTTACCAACGTGGAAGTCTTCACGTGCTTTTTCGATATGTTCACGGTTGTTAGAGATAACTGCTCCTGTTAAACCGTATTCTGTATTGTTTGCAATTGCAAGTGCATGATCAAAGTCTTTCGCTTTACAGAATGCTACTACTGGTCCGAAGATTTCTTCTTTCATTAAGCGAGCATCTTCTGCAACGTCAGCAACGATTGTTGGTTGGATAAACCAGCCTTTAGAATCGTCTCCTTCGCCACCTGCTACTACTTTACCTTCTTCTTTACCAATTGCAACGTAGCTCATTACTTTATCAAATGCAGCTTGGTCATTAACTGGTCCCATATTCATTCCTTTTTCAGCTGGGTTACCTACAGTTAATTCTTTTGTTAATTCCACTGCACGATTTAATACATGATCATATACATCTTCGTGGATTACTGCACGAGAACAAGCAGAACATTTTTGTCCTGAGAATCCAAATGCTGATGCAACGATAGATTTAGCAGCTAATTCAAGATCTGCTTCTTTATCAACAACGATTGTATCT